>JBFLYF010000106.1:0-9611 GCA_040756795.1 Pseudomonadota bacterium | reverse complement strand
CGCAGGTGATCGGCGCGCTGCAGACCATCGCCAGCCGCAACGTCAGCCCGCTCGACGCCGTCGTGGTGTCGATCTGCTCCATGGAAACCAGCCAGACCGGCGTCTTCAACGTGATCCCCGACTTCGTCAGGCTGATCGGCACGGTGCGGACCTTCCGCCCCGAGACGCGCGATCTCGCCGAGGCGCGCATCCGGCAGATCGTCGACGGGGTCGCGCGCTCGCTCGGCGCGACGGGCCAGATCGAGTACAGGCCCGGCTATCCCTCCACCATCAACAGCGAGCGCGAGGCGCTGTTCGCCGCGCGCGTCGGCGAGCGCGTGTTCGGCAAGGGCAACGTGTTCACCGATGCCGAGCCGACGATGGGCGGCGAGGACTTTTCCTACATGCTGCAGGCGCGGCCCGGCGCCTACGTATTCCTCGGCCAGGGCGGGGGCCCCGCCGGCTGCTTCCTGCACAACCCGAACTACGACTTCAACGACGAGGTCATCCCGCTCGGCGCCGGCTACCTCGCCGCCTTGGTCGAGGAATCGCTGCCTTTGAAGTGAACCTGCGGCGCCTCTGGGAGCACGACCTCGCCTGGAGCTTCCGGCGCTCGCCGGTCACGATCGTCGCAGCGGCGCTGACGCTCGCCTGCGTCGCGGGCGCGCTGTTCGCGCCGTGGCTTGCGCCTTACAACCCGTTCGACCCGGCCTCCCTCGACCTCAATAACGCGCTCGCGCCCCCCGCCTGGGTAGAGCCGCGCAGCACGCTGTACCTGTTCGGCACCGACGACCAGGGGCGGGACGTGCTTTCCACGATCCTCTACGGGGCGCGCATCTCGCTCGGCGTCGGCGTCGCGGCGGTGCTGTTCGCGCTCGCGCTCGGCGTCACGCTCGGCCTGGTCTCGGGCTACTTCGGCGGCCGGCTGGACGCGTTCATCATGCGCGTGGCCGACATCCAGCTCTCGTTTCCCGCCATCCTGATCGCGCTGCTGGTGGACGGCGTGGCGCGCGCCGCGTTGCCGGCCGAGCGCCACGACGAGATCGCGATCCCGGTGCTCGTCCTGTCGATCGGCATCTCGGGCTGGGTGCAGTACGCGCGCACCGTGCGCGGCTCGACCCTGGTCGAGAAGGGCAAGGAATACGTGCAGGCGGCGCGCGTCATCGGCCGCCACCCGCTCGCCATCCTGCTGCGCCACGTGCTGCCGAACGTCACCGGCCCGGTGCTGGTGATCGCCACCATCCACATCGCCACCGCCATCATCACCGAGGCGACGCTGTCCTTCCTCGGCGTCGGCGTGCCGCCGACGCGCCCGTCGCTCGGCACGCTGATCAGCCGCGGCAACGAGTTCCTGATCTCGGGCGTGTGGTGGATCGTGATCTTCCCGGGCGCCGCGCTCGTCACGCTCGTGCTCTCGGTCAACCTGCTCGGCGACTGGCTGCGCGACGCGCTCAACCCGAAGCTGCGATGATTCTGGAAGTCAAGGACCTCAAGGTCGAGTTCCCGACGCGGCGCGGCACCCTGGTCGCGGTCGACGGCATCTCCTTTTCGATCGCGCGCGGCGAGGTGCTCGGGGTGGTCGGCGAATCGGGCGCCGGCAAGTCGCTCACCGGCAACGCCGTCATCGGCCTCATCGAGCCCCCGGGCCGCATCGCAGCGGGCGAGATCCGGCTCGAGGGCGAGCGCATCGACAACCTGCCGCACGAGGCGATGCGCCGCATCCGCGGCCGCAGGATCGGCGCCATCTTCCAGGATCCGCTCACTTCGCTCAATCCGCTCTACACCGTCGGCGCGCAGCTGGTGGAGACGATCCGCACGCACCTGGACATGGATCGCGCAGCCGCGCGCGAGCGCGCGCTTTCCCTCCTTCGCGAGGTCGGCATCCCGGCGCCCGAGGCGCGCATCGACCACTATCCGCACCAGTTCTCCGGCGGCATGCGCCAGCGCGTGGTGATCGCGCTCGCGCTCTGCGCCGAGCCGCGCCTGATCATCGCCGACGAGCCCACCACGGCGCTCGACGTCTCGATCCAGGCGCAAATAATTCAATTGCTGAGGCGACTCTCGCGGCAGCACGGCGCCGCGGTGATGCTGATCACGCACGACATGGGCGTGATCGCCGAGACCGCCGACCGCGTCGCGGTGATGTACGCCGGGCGCATCGCCGAGATCGGCCCGGTGCGCGAGGTGGTCCGCGGCCCGCGCCACCCCTACACCGTCGGGCTGATGGGCTCGATCCCCAAGGTGCGCGCCGCGACGCGCGAGAGGCATGCGCGCCTGGCGCAGATCGACGGCTCGATGCCGCGCCTGAACGCGATCCCCGGGGGCTGCGCCTTCCACCCCAGGTGCGCGAAGTGCTTCGAGCGCTGCCGCGTCGAGCGACCCCAGCCGCGCGCGGTGGGCGCAAATCTCACGGCCTGCTGGCTTTATGAAGAACGACGTACTGCTGAGGCTTGAGGACGTAGGCCGGGACTTCGACGTCTCGCGGCCGTGGCTGAACCGCCTCATCGAGCGCGCGCCGCGCCAGCTGCTGCGCGCGGTGGACGGCGTCTCGTTCGAGGTCTGGAAAGGCGAGACGCTCGCGCTGGTAGGCGAGTCGGGCTGCGGCAAGTCTACGGTGGCGCGCCTGATCGTGGGCCTTTACGCCCCGTCGCGCGGCCGCATCGAATTCGAGGGCATCGACCTCTCGGATCCGCTCGCGCTCGCCGGGGCGGGCCGCCGGCGGCGCCGCATGCAGATGATCTTCCAGGACCCCTACGCGAGCCTGAACCCGCGCTGGCGCGTGCGCGAGATCGTCGCCGAGCCAATTGTGGTCTTGAATCTTCTCGGTGAAAAAGCCCAGATCGAGGCTCGTGTTGCCGAGCTTCTCGCGCAGGTCGGCCTCGCGCCGGAGGACGGCGAGAAGTTTCCGCACGAGTTCTCCGGAGGGCAGCGCCAGCGCATCTCGATCGCGCGCGCGCTCGCCGGGGAGCCCGATTTCCTCGTCTGCGACGAGCCGACCTCGGCGCTGGACGTCTCGGTGCAGGCGCAGATCCTCAACCTCATGACCGAGCTGCAGGCGAGCCTCGGCCTCACCTGCCTCTTCATCTCGCACAACCTCGCGGTGGTGTCGCACGTCGCCGACCGCATCGGCGTCATGTACCTGGGGCGCCTGGTGGAACTGGCCACCGCCGAGGAGCTGTTCGCGCGCCCGCGCCATCCGTACACGCGGATGCTCTTCGACGCCGTTCCGGACCTGGAGATGAGCGGCCGCAGCCGCACCCCGGTCGCCGGCGAAGTTCCCAACCCGCTCGCGCCGCCTCCGGGATGCGCCTTCCACCCGCGCTGCCCGCACGCCAACGAGCGGTGTTCGCGCGAGCGGCCCGGGCTCAGGACGCACGACGGGCGCACGGTCGCCTGCCATGCGATCGAGGAAAGACGAATCTAGCGGCCGAACAGCCCGCGCAGCTTGTCGCCGATGCCGCTCGCGCCCTTCTTCGCCGCGTCGGTGATGCCGCCGGCGGCCTTGCCGAGCGCGCCGCCCGCGAGACCCGAGTAGTCGACGCTCCAGCTCGGGTTGTCGAGCGCGCCGCTGAGCTTCACCGGTACGGTGATCCCCGCCACCTGCCCGAGCTCGCGCCCGCCCTGGCCCCTGGAGGTCGCCACCAGGCTCGCCTTGGCGAGGTAGTCGATCGTGTTGTTGCCGATGTCGAGGTCCCCCGCCCCGCCCAGCCGCAGGAAGGGCGACTGCGCCTTCAGGTCGTCGTTGCGCGCGACGCCGCTCTTGATGCGGAAGCTCGCGCTCATCTCGGAGAAGTCCGTCTTCTGTCCCGCATCCGGCTTGCTCACCTTGCCGCCGAGCGCGGACTTGAGGTTGCGCGCGCTGTCGGCGAGGTTGATGCCCTTCACCGCGCCGTCCTTCATCTCGACGCGCGCGCTCCCGGCGAGCGCCTTCTTCAGCGCCGTGACCGTGCCGCCCGCGGTCTGCACGTCGAGGCTCACGTTGCCGCGCCCCTCGAGCACGTCCTTCTGCGCCGCATCGCGCAGCAGCGGCCCGACCTGAACTCCCTGAATGCTTTCTTTTGCGGCGACCCGGTTGCCGTTCGAATCGATGCTGGCGTTGCCGGAAAGACTGCCCCCGTACAGCGAAGCCGAGTGCGGCGCCACCTCGAGCTTGCCGCCCGCGAGCTTTACCTCGGCCTTCACATTCTGCAGCCTGACGCGCTTCACCGTGAGCGCACCGGCGGCGAATTTCCCGCTCACCGTCTTGCCCTTCAGGCCCGAGAGGTCGATCCGCTCGTCGGTCTTCGCTTCCTTCTTCTGCGCCGGCAGGTAGCGGTCCAGATCCAGCTTGTCGATTCCCACATCGAAAGTCGCGACCAGCGGATCGAAGCGGCTCGCGCCGAATTTCGCGTTGATGCTCGTTTCGTCGAACTTCGTCGAGAGCTCCAGCCCCGCGGTCTGCTTCTCGAGGTTGGCCTGCGCCGACGCGCTGACCGGAAGCGTCACGCTCTTCTGCGGAATCGCGGGCCCGGAGAACGTGAGGTTCGCGGCGATCCTGGGGAGTTCCCAGGTGCGCGCTTCGAGGTTGCCCTTGACCGGCGTGGACACTTTGCCTTTCACGCTGTTGCCGGCGGCGGCGGCGTCGAGGTCGAGCGCCACGGCGGAGAGCGAAAGGTCGCGCGCGGTGCCCTCGATGCCCTGGATCCGGAAGACGAGATTCGCGCTGCGCTGCGGCCCCTTCACCTGCACCGTGCCCTTCACATCCGAGCCGGAGGCCTTGGCCGGCGTGACCTCGACCCTGGGCGCAGAGAACTCGGCGGCGAACGTGTCCCGGTCCACCTTGCCCTTGGCCCCGAAACTGAAGCCGTCGAAAGCGATCTCCTGCCGTCCGAGGTCGAACCGCAGCGCCCCCGAGGCCTGCGCGCGCAGGTCGAGGTCGGGCTTCTTGCCCGTGATGCGCGCCGCGAGCGATACCGGGCCGGGCGTCGCGCCGTCCAGCCTCCCGGTCTTCAGGTCGAAGTCCGACAGCGTCGCCTCCTGGCCGCTCGCCTCGTCGCGGTAGTCGAGCCGCAGGCGCTCGATGTTGATCTCGGCGACCTTCACGTTCGGCGGCGCGCCGCGCTTGCCTTCCTCCCGCGGCCTTTCCGGTCCGGCGAGATCCGCGAAATTGAAGTTTCCGTCCTTGCCCTTCACCACCTGCGCGCGCAGCCCGGCGAGGCTCAGCTTCTCCACCTCGACCTCGCCCGAAAGGAGCGGCATCGTCCTCACGGCCACGTCGGCGGACTCCAGCGCCACGAAGACCTTGTCGCTGCCGGGCTCCGTCAGCGTCGTCCTGCCGAGCGCGATGCCGGCAACCGGGAAGAGGCGCAGCTTCGGCTCGCCCTCGATGACGAGCGTGCGGTTTTTTTCCTGCATGGCGCGCTCCAGGCGCGCCTTGACGAACGCGCCATCCACCACCACCACCGCCGCGCCCGCGGCGAGGATCACGAGCGCCGCGAGACCCCCGGCCCCGTAGAGCAAGTACTTGACGATTTTCATGACGCCTTCCTGTCCTTGTTGGCGATGCCGAACGGCACATGGCCGGTGGCGACGTGCTGGCGCGCCGATTCGACATGGCCGCGCTGATCGTCGAAATAGAAGTCCGGCTCGAAAGCCCTGAGGAACTCGCCCTTGTCCAGGCCGCCGAGAAAGAGCGCCTCGTCGATCGCGATATTCCAGTCCATGAGGGTGCGCACCGCGCGCTCGTGCGCCGGCGCGCTGCGCGCGGTCACCAGCGCGGTGCGCAGCCGCATCGGCACGTCGGTGCCGGCGGCGGCCTGCAGGCGCTGCAGCGCCTCGAGCAACGGCTTGAACGGGCCGGGCGGCAGGGGCTTCAAGGCGTGCACCGTCTCGTGGCGCGTGAAGGCGTCCAGCCCTTCGCGCTGGTACACGCGCTCGGCCTCGTCCGAGAACAGCACCGCGTCGCCGTCGAACGCGATGCGCACCTCCTCGGCGTGCCGGCCCGCGGCCTGAGCCGATTCCGGCACCACGCGCGCGGCCGGGAAGCGCGCATCGAGCGCGCTCATGACGTCCTGCTCGTTGGCCGAGAGAAACAGGTTCGCGCGCAGCGCATCGAGGTAGCGGTAGGGGCTGCGCCCGCGCGTAAACACCCCGCGCTCGATCTTGAGGCCCGCGCGCTCGGCGGAGCGGAAGATGCGCAGCCCCGACACGGGGTCGTTCTTGGACAGGATCACCACCTCGACGCGCTGCACCTCGCGCGTGTTGAAGGCGAGCAGCTTCTTCACCAGGGGGAAGGCGACACCCTCCTTCGCCGGGATGTCCAGGCGCGAGTACTGCAGGTCGATGTAGGCCCGCTCGCCGCGGGCGTCGAACACGCGGTTCTCCTCCTCGAAGTCGAACAGCGCGCGCGAGGAGATCGCGACGACGAGCTTGCCTTCTACCGAATAGGGCATGCCGCTCTCCCGGGCCCGGCGCGAAACCGCGGAGCGGGTGATGGGAATCGAACCCACGTATTCAGCTTGGGAAGCTGATGTTCTGCCATTGAACTACACCCGCTGATGCGGGCAATTCTACGGCACGGGGGCCGAAAACGAACCGGCCGCGGGGGGACCGCGGCCGGCAGGGGACGAACGCTGCGTCGGGGGATTTACTGGATGCGGCGCAGGTCCGATGCCGAAAGCGATGCCATCAGGTCGAGGACCTTGGGACGCGTCACGGCCACCTGCGGCGCATCCGCCGGGCGGAAGACGATGGTGATGCCCTTGCTCCTCGCGTTGGTGTTGCGGCTGCGCAGGTCGGCGAAGCGGCTGCCGATCGGGCGGCCGTTGAGGTCGCGGATCAGCGCGCCGTCGCGCGTCTGCTCCTCGTAGCCGATCAGCTCGCCGGCGCCGTCGCGCAGCGGCGTGAACAGCGCCACCTGCGCGAACACTTCGCCCGTCTTCTCGTTGCGCAGCAGCTGCTTGTAGCCCACGAGGTGGCCTTCGTCGTTGCGCAGGCCTTCCTTGCGCACCAAGCCGTAGTCGGTGAGCGTAGAGCACCCGCCGATCGCGAAACTTGCTGCAATAATCAGGGCTCTCAGTTTCATTGTTGTTCTCCTAGAATCCTTTCTACGTGGAGCGTACTTTACTCCCTTTGTCCGGCGACAGGATAGGCAAAAATGCCGCTCTTAAGCAATTACTTTAAGTTCGTGTGCAGTGCGTCACACACCTTAACTTATTGATTGAACAATGAAATACGTAAAATGATCCAAATAGTTGTCAATGGCGATGGGCAATATTTGGAGGCCCCCATCTCGGTGTCGGGCCTGCTCCAGCGCATGGCGCTGGCGGGTAGGAAGATCGCCGTGGAGCGCAACGGCGAGATCGTGCCGCGCGCCATGCATGCCTCGACGCAGCTCGCCGACGGCGACCGGCTCGAGATCGTGGTGGCGGTCGGCGGAGGCTGAGGATGAACGATCCCCTGCTGATCGCGGGCCGCAGCTTCGGCTCGCGCCTGCTCGTCGGCACCGGCAAGTACCGCGACTTCGCGCAGACGCGCGCCGCGATCGAGGCCTCGGGCGCCGAGATCGTGACCGTGGCGATCCGGCGCACCAACATCGGCCAGACCAAGGGCGAGCCGTCGCTGCTCGAGTACCTGCCGGCTTCGCGCTACACCTACCTGCCGAACACCGCCGGCTGCTACAACGCGCAGGAGGCGGTGCGCACGCTGCGCCTGGCGCGCGAGCTGCTCGACGGCCACGACCTGGTCAAGCTCGAAGTGCTGGGCGACCCGCACACGCTCTACCCGAACATGCCCGAAACGCTGCAGGCGGCGCAGCAGCTGGTCAAGGAAGGCTTCAAGGTGATGGTCTACTGCTCCGACGACCCGATCCAGGCGAAGATGCTCGAGGACGCGGGCTGCGTCGCGGTGATGCCGCTCGCCTCGCTCATCGGCTCGGGCATGGGCATCCTCAACCCCTGGAACCTGCAGCTCGTCATCGACCGGGTCGGCGTGCCGGTGCTGGTCGACGCGGGCGTCGGCACCGCATCGGACGCCGCGGTGGCGATGGAGCTCGGCTGCGACGGCGTGCTGATGAACACCGCGATCGCCGCGGCCCGGGACCCGGTGCGGATGGCGGGCGCGATGAAGAAGGCCGTGGAAGCCGGCCGCGAGGCGTTCCTCGCCGGCCGCATGCCGAAGAAGCTCTACAGCGCCGCGCCCTCCTCGCCCACCGAAGGCACGGTCACCCCATCGCAGCCGAAAGCGGCTTGAGGAGGACCGTCCGCAGCTACGTCCTGCGCCAGGGGAGGACCACGCCCGCGCAGCAGCGGGCCCTCGAAGAGCTTTGGCCCCGCTTCGGTCTTCCGTTCTCGAATGCTTTCCTGAGATTTACGGAAATTTTCGGACGAACCGCCCCGGTCATCCTCGAAATCGGCTCCGGCATGGGCGAGACCACGGCCGAGATCGCGCGCTCGAACCCGGAAACGGACTTCATCGCGATCGAGGTCCACGGCCCCGGAGTTGGAAGTCTTCTCAGGAGGATTCGAGACAGCAACCTTCAGAATCTCCGTGTCGTGCGTCACGACGCGCTCGAGGTGCTGGAGCGCATGATCCCCGACGGCGCGCTCGCCGGCATCCACCTCTTCTTCCCCGATCCCTGGCCGAAGAAGCGCCACCACAAGCGGAGGCTCGTGCAGCCGCCCTTCGCCGCGCTCGCCGCGCGCAAGCTCGCGCCCGGCGGCTACCTGCACGCCGCCACGGACTGGCCGGAATATGCCACGCAGATCGAAGAGGTTCTGTCCTCGGAGCCCTTGCTCGAAAGAATTCCGGACCACAAGAGCAGACCCATCACCAAATTCGAGCGGCGGGGAATCGGGCTCGGCCACCCGGTGCGCGACCTGCTATTCCTCCGTCGGCAGGAATAGCGCGCTCAGGTCGTTGAGGAAGCGCCGCCCGCGCCCGGTCGGTCGGATGCGCCGCACGGAGCGTTGCAGCAGACCCTGCTTTTCTGCCAGCTGCAGTCGTTCTTCGATGCCCGTCATCGGCAAGCCGGTCCGCGCGGGATAGAGCTCTGCGGCAAATCCTTCTACGAGGCGAAGCGCATTCAGCATGAACTCGAACGGCAGGTCGCGCGGCGGGACGACCTGGTCCTTCGCCGAAGAAACCGCCTTCAGATAATCCTGCGGATGCTTCACCCTCTCGTGGCGCGTCACGCGGTCCGCGAAGCTGATCTTGCCGTGCGCGCCGGCGCCGATGCCGAGGTAGTCGCCGAACTCCCAGTAGTTGAGGTTGTGGCGGCAGCGGCGGCCCGGCCTGGCGAAGGCCGAGGTCTCGTAGTGCTCGAAGCCCGCCGCGGCGAGCGTCTCCTCCGCGGCCTGCTGCATGTCGGCGCAGAGGTCGTGCTCGGGCAGCTTCGGCGGGCGCGAGTAGAAGACCGTGTTCGGCTCGATCGTGAGCTGGTAGGCCGAAAGGTGCGGCGTGCCGCGGCGCGCGCCTTCCTCGATGTCGGCGCGCGCCATCGCGGGCGTCTGCCCGGGCAGGCCGTACAACAGGTCGATGTTGACGTTGCCGAACGCGGCGAGCGCGAGGTCGATCGCGCGGCGCGCCTCGTCGGCGGAGTGGATGCGCCCGAGCGCCGCGAGCATGGCGTCGTCGAAGCTCTGCACGCCGAGCGA
>JBFLYF010000105.1:0-9688 GCA_040756795.1 Pseudomonadota bacterium | reverse complement strand
CGAAGGGCGACGCGCCCTTCGCGTAGCGGCCGGCCGGCGCGGTGCGAAGGTGTCCGTCGGATGCATCGGGAGCGCAGCAGGCTGCAGTCCCGAAGTTCGCGTAGCGCTCGCCTTGCTGCGCGGGCGGCTCCTCGCCCCACGGGAAGCGCCGGCCGTCGCTGCCGCGCGCTGCGAACTCCCATTCCGCTTCGGTCGGCAGGCGCAGCCCGCGCCACGCGCAGTACGCGGCTGCGTCGCGCACGCTCACCTGCACCACCGGGTGCTCCTCGAGTCCCGCAATGCTGCTCGAGCGGCCCTGCGGATGGCGCCAGCTCGCGCCGCGCACCCTGCGCCAACGGTCGGTCCACACGTGGCCGAAGCCGCTGCGCTCGGGGTCGGTGCGATGCCCGGTCGCGCGGACGAACTCCGTGAACTCGCGGTTCGTCACTTCGTGCCGCATCATGCGAAAGCTGCGCACGGTCACTTCGCGCGGCGCTTCGTCCGGCTCGCCCGCGGCATCCCCCATCATGAACGTTCCCCCGGGGATTGGAACAAGCTCGGAGGCTGCTGCGGCGTGCAGCGCGAACGCGAGACCGATGCCTGCGGCGACCAGACTTGACACCGTATCCACGTACATAGATTAGTCTTGTTCGGAGTTCGGTAACATGGAAGAGGACCTGCTCGCGTGAACGGATGGCGGAAGCTTGGCGCGGTCCTGCTCGCTGTGCTCGTGCTGGCGGGGGCCTACTGGCTGATGCAGGAAACCGGCGTTCTCGCATCGATCATCGACGAGGAGAGGTTGCGTGCGCAGATCGAGAATCTGGGCGCCTGGGGGCCGCTCGCGATCGTCGCGTTGATGGTGCTCGCCATCCTCGTCAGTCCGATTCCGAGCGCACCGATCGCCATGGCAGCCGGCGCCGCTTACGGACACGCCTGGGGAACGCTCTATGTCCTCGCGGGCGCCGAGGCGGGCGCGTTGGCGGCCTTCGGCTTGGCCCGCATGCTGGGCGGCGCGGCGCTCGACCGCTGGCTCGGCGGGCGCCTGCCGGCGGGGCTGGTCGGCTCGCAAGGCGCCCTGATGGGCATCGTCTTTGTCAGCCGGCTGCTGCCGTTCATCTCGTTCGATCTCATCAGCTACGCAGCCGGTCTCACAGTGCTGTCGTGGTGGCGCTTCGCGCTTGCCACGCTCGCCGGAATCGTTCCCGCGAGTTTCCTTCTCGCGCATCTCGGCGGGGAAATGGCGAGCGGCGAGACGGACCGGTTCCTGTACACGGCACTGGCGCTCGGCCTGCTCACGGCGATTCCGATCGCGGTGACGCTGGTGCGGGATCGGGTGCGGCGGAGGAGCGAATGAAAGTCCTGTACCACACCGGTGGCGTGGCTCCCCCTGCGCTCGTGCGGCGCGCGCTGGGGTTCGCCCTCGCCCTGTCGCTGCTCGCTGGCAGCGCCGGGCCGAGCGCGGCGCCGCTCGGAGAGTCCGAAGTGCGTGGCGTGCTTGCCGCGCTCTCGCCCTACGGCACCGAGGCGGAACGGGCGAGCGCGATCCGGACGATCGCCGGGGCGCGCGACGCCCGCTTCATCGCCCCGCTGGTCGACCTGATGCGCTTCGCGCGCAGCACGAACGAGCTGCCGCTGATCGTCGATACGCTGCGCGCGCTCGCCGGCACTGGCGCACCCGGCGCCGACTGGGCGCAATGGGTCGAGTTCGTCGGCCGCAGATCGGACCTCGGCGTGCCGCCGGGTTACGCCGGCTGGAAGGGCGTGCTGCACTCGCCGATCGACTCCCGGCTCGCGGAGTTCCTGCGCGACGACGCGCCGGCGCGCGTGCGCATCGAGGAGGTGCAGTGGGGCGGGGTGCGGGTGGACGGCATCCCGGCGCTGGTCAACCCGCGTACGCAGGAGGCGAAGGCGGCGCGCTGGCTGGACGATCGCGATGCGGTCTTCGGTGTCAGCCTCGGCGGCGAGCAGCGCGCCTACCCGCTGCGCATCATGGACTGGCACGAGATGGCGAACGACGTCGTCGGGGGCGTTCCGGTCGCGCTCGCCTACTGCACGCTGTGCGGCTCGGGGGTGCTGTTCCGCGCCGAGGCCGGCGGCCGGCGCTTCGAATTCGGCTCCTCGGGTTTTCTCTTCCGCTCCAACAAGCTGATGTACGACCGCCAGACGCGCACCCTGTGGAACCATCTTTCCGGCGAGCCGGTGATCGGCGAGCTCGCCGCGGGCGCCATCCGGCTCGAGCGCCTGCCGATCGTGCTCACCTCCTGGGGCGAGTGGCGCCGGCAGCATCCGCAGACGCGGGTGCTCGACATCGAGACCGGGCACCTGCGCGCCTACGAGGCGGGCGCGGCCTACGGCCCGTACTTCGCGAGCCGGGGGACGATGTTCCCGGTCTGGCAGCGAAGCGGCCTGCTGCACGACAAGGCGCGCGTGTTCACGCTGCTCCTCGACGGCCGGCCGAAGGCCTACGCGCTCGAAGCGCTGAATGCTGCGGGCGGAGTGCTGAATGACCGTTTCGCCGGCAGGAACCTGGTCGTTCATTACCGCGATGCGGCCGGTCGCGTGCGCTTGCCTGCGAGCTGGGGCGCCGGGCTGGCGAACGACCTGCGGCTCGACGCCGCGCGCGCTGCGATCCGCAAGCGGCCCGCGATCCTGCGCGAGCTCACCGCCGAGATGCTGCTCGCCATGCCGACCGCGACGCGGCTCGCGCTGCTCGAGGACTATACCGACGACCGCGCTCCCGGCCCGCTCGTGCGCGAGCACGCGTTCGACGCCGGGCTGCGCGACCAGGTCGCGGTGCGCGGCCTGATCGGCGAGACGCGCGCCTACGAGCGCGGCGCGCGGCGCTTCCGCGCCGGCGATGCGCGCGACACGCTGATCGACGAGCGCGGCGGGCGCTGGCAGGAAACCGAGGAGGCGCTGCTCGGCCCGGCGGGGGAGCGGCTGCCGCGCCTCGCCGGCGAGCTCGCCTACTGGTTCGGCTGGTACGCCTTCTTCCCGAAGACCGAGCTCTACGGCGGCGGCTCGCAGTGACGCAAGTGATGCCTGTATCGCTGGTTCCTTTCATATCTCGAGGAACGCCATGTCCTTTCTGAAAACGCTGCCCGCGGACGCGGTGCTGTTGCACGTATTCAGGGCGTACCCGGAAACCTCGGTGCCGCTGCTCGCGTTCCACGAGACGCTGTTGCGCGGGCCTTCGCCGCTCAGCGTCGCCAAGCGCGAGCTGATCGCGGCGTACGTCTCAGGGCTCAACGCCTGCGCGCACTGCCACGGCGTGCACGAGGCGACCGCGCGCGAGTTCGGCGTCGCGGCAGACTTGCTGGCCGTTCTGCTCACCGACCTGGAGCGCGCTCCGGTGGCCGAGAAGCTGAAGCCGATCCTGCGCTACGTCGGAAAGCTGACGCAGAGCCCGGCGCGCATGACGCAGGCGGACGCGGTGTTCGCCGCAGGCTGGACCGGCCGGGCGCTGCACGACACCGGCTACAGCCGCTTGCTCTGAGAGGAACCGTACTTATCCGCCGAGGCGAGCTTCAGAAGCGCGTCGTGACCGCGACCCACGCGGCGGGGAGGAATTCCACGACCCTCGCCTCGAGCCATTTGTCCGAGCCGGTGAGAATCGCCATGCCCAGTGCCCCGACGAGGAGCCCGAACGCGGCCTTGACGCGGCCGACGTGCGCGAGCACCCAGCCGCGCGCGCGGGCGAATCCGCGGCGCGATGCGTACGCCGCGGCCACCAGCGGAATTGCGGCCCCGATGCCGAAGAGGCCCAGCGCAAGCCCGCCTTTCGCCGCGCCGCCTTCGCTCGCGACCAGCGTCAGCGTCGAGCCGAGCAGCGGTCCCGAACACGGGCTCCACACCAGCCCGAGCACGCCACCGAGCGCCAGCGCGCCGGCGAGAGAGCCGCTGTCGAGCCGCATCGAAACCGCATTCGCGGAAGAAGCGATGGGTGTCATCCACTCCGTGAAGCGTGCGCTCCACTTCGGTACCAGCATCACCGCAGCGAACGCGATGAGGATCCACGCTCCGGCGAAGCGCACCGAGTCACCATCGATTCCGAGCGCCGGCCCCAGCGCGCCGAGCGCCATCCCGATCAGCGCGAACGAACCCGCCATGCCCGTGCCCATGGCGAGCGGCGACCAGGGATTGGCCTGGACCGCGCCGCCGACCACCAGCGGCAGCAACGGAAACACGCAGGGCGAAAGCGTGGTCAAGCTGCCCGCGGCAACGCTCAGGCCGAGCTGCGCGAACGAGAACGAAGTGTCCAGCGGCGATTCCCGTTACAGGGCCGCGCGCAGCGCGGCCTTGAGCTTCTCCTCCGAGGTCTCGCCCGCGAGCCGCGCCCTCTCCGCCTTGCCGCGGAAGACGATCAGCGTGGACTGGACGCGGACGTTCAGCTTGCGCTTAAGCTCCCGCTCCTTATCGTAGTCGACCACGAGCAGGGTGAGCGCGAGCGTGGCGTCCGATTCGAGCCGGTTAAACACGTCTTCCTGCGCGCGGCAGGTCGGGCACCAGTCGGCGTGGAAGTGCAGCGCCACGGGCCTGCCGGCGGCCTGCGCCTGGGCAAGCAGATCAGCCGTGTACGGCTTTATCTCCAACGCGGACGCAACGGATGCCGCCAGCGATAGAACTGCCACGGCTAGCACTCTGAGTAATTTCACGAATATCCTCCTTACCGGAAGTCCCCGGACCGGTCCTGCCTCAACGCCGTTGGTCTCGCGACCCTGCCTCGTCCTTACGCTGATACGTGAGACGAAGCACGGCAGCGCTTTATTCCCTGATGGCCCCACAAAAATCACTGATGTAAGAAGCGGCCCGCGCGCTAGGTCTATCCGTTCACGGCGCGGCGCCGCGTGCCGCTTCAGGCGCGGTCGCGCCGATCCAATACGACGAGGAGAAAAAATGATTTCAGGAGCGGAGAGAAGGATCGGCGCGGCGAAGTCCTCGCTGGGACGAAACATTCTGTGCCAGATGCTCGGCGCGGCCTTGCTCGCGGGGTGCGCCGCCGGAGGGTACCGCAGTCCGTCCGAGCCGCTCGCGATCGCCCCGGCGCCGATCAGCTTCGACGGCCACGTCGCGGGCCGCGCGACCGACCTCGTGTTCGTTCTCGTGAAGGACGCGAATCCGGCGACGCCCGGGATCGGACTCGCGGCGGGCGAGCGCCTCATGGTGACGCTGCCGAAGGACTTCCAGCGCAATCCGGCGTCGGGGCTCCGGGAGGACTCGGACTTCAATCTCGTGCTGACGCGCGGCTGGCCGCAGGCCGCGGTGCCGCAGAAGGGCCAATACCGCATTGTCTACGACGAGAGGTCCAATGCGATCGGCGTGCATGCGATGTTGGACATCAAGCCGGAGGGGCCGAACGCACCCGGAATCAAGGTCATCCACCTGCGCGGCAACACGTTCCTGAATCTCGGGCCCGGCGACCATCCGGTGCGCGTGTCGCTGCTCGCCGCAGACGGGAGCGAGAAGCGTGCCTGGCAGGGACAGGCGAGGATCGAGTTCGATCCCCCTCGCGCGCGTCTTGCGCCGACCAATTTCCATCTCGCGCCGGGCACCAACTCGGACTATCAGAAGACCGGCACGGGCCGGGAGGCGCCGCATTGGCTGGGGCTGCTACTGTGGGGTCCCACGGGAAGTCCGCTCAACTTCGTAGGCATCGCGCCGCGCGACCTCGCACGCTATCCCCGCTACATCGGCGGACTTCTGGTCCAGGAGACCGACGGCGACGGCAAGCTCGACCCGGCGCGCGACAAGGTGGTGGGTGGGATCATCGGCGCCGCGCCTGCGGGCGCGAAAGGACAGTCGGCGACCAGCCCGTTGCGCTCCGACGGAAAGCCGATTCTCTCCGGTCAAGTCCCCCGGCACGAGAAGTACCCCGGTGGCGGAGGCAAGGTAAATCCGGGGCTGCTGCCGGTGAAATTCCACGCCGGCGACAAGCCTGGCTTGTACCGTCCGACGTTCGAGCTGATCGGAGGAAACAGCTACCAGTTCACGATCGAGGCGCGCTGAGCGGCGTATGGGCGGCGGTTGATACGCTGCTCAGCCGGGCGGCAGCTTCACCCGCATGCTCCTGCCGCCATAGCCCTTCGGCTTGTGCCGTGCGCGGACGACGACCTCGGTCACGCCCGGCGGCACGCGCACACCGTACAGGTCGCGCGTGAACGGCTGCTCGGTTTCGTGCGGGTGCAGCAGCACGCGCCGACCGAGGAGCTTGCCGTCCGGAGTCAGCACCTCGAAGGCGTCGGCATAGTAGTCCCAGCCCCGGTCCACGCTGCGCACGGTAATGTCGAAATCGTAAACGCCCGATGCGCTGCGTCGCACCTTCACGTCCAGCACATCGGCCTCGCCCGACCAGGCGAGCGCCGCGAAAGCAATCCCGGCCAGCAGCGGCGCGGCGCGCCTCATGCGCCGAGCCTGTCGGCGAGCTCCGCGAAGCCGTCGACGACGAGCGTACACGCGGGGTTGGGGTTCGGGTCCGGCGGCCCCGCGGACCCCCACTCGTCGGGCCGCCGGACGAAAGCGGTCTGGAAACCGCAGGCGCGCGCGCCATCGAGGTCGAAGTTGTGGCAGGCGACCATGAGGATCTCGGCGGGATCGACGGCGAGCCACTTCGCCGCGGTGCGGTAGGACTCCGGCCGCGTCTTGTAGATGCCGATCATCTCGCAGGAGATGATCGCGTCCCAGTCGATGCCGTTCCTCTTCGACACGTCCACGACGAGCGAGGTGGTGAGGATCGTGAAGGAGGCGACGACGTAGCGCCGGCGCAGGCGCGCCGCCGCGGCCGGGAAGTCCGGCCAGGCGTCGAGCGCGTGCCAGGTCCGCCAGATCGCCTCGCGGTCGGCGGCGGTGAGCGCCTCGAGCCCGAACTCGGCGATCACCTCGTCGAGCTTCAGGCGGTGCACGTCGTCGATGTTGAACGCCGGGCGCTCGGCGTTGATCATGGCCTTGAGCGAGCGCCGCCGGTACTCGTTGGTGATCGCGGGCCAGTCGGCGGAGAGGCCGCGCGCGGCGCCGGCGGCGGCGAAGGCGCCGCAGATCCCCTTGTGCCAGTCGAGGATCGTGCCGCCGGTGTCGAAGGCAAGCGCCCTGGGCGTCATGCTTCGCCCCGCGCCGGGTAGTTTTTCGCCAGCGCGAAATCGATCGCGCCGAGGATGTCGGTGAAGTGCGGCCGCGCGAACGGCATGGTCGAAACATTGCCCCAGTACAGGGTGCCATCGGGCTTCACCAGAAACAGGCCCGGCTCGGCGAACAGCGGCGGCTCCTCGATGCCGGCCGAGGTCGTGCCGCGGCTCGTGGAAACGTACAGCCCCCACTCGCGCGCCTTGTCGACCGGCACCCCGTAGCCCACCGTGAGGTTCGGCAGGCCCCATTTCTCCTTCGCTTCCGCGGCGCGCTCCCGGTCGTCGGTGCTCGTGATGACGGTCGAGACGCCGCGCTTTTCGTACTCGCCGATCATGCCGTTCAGCTCGCTCGTGTAGCGGCGGCAGATCGGGCAGTGCAGGCCGCGGTAGAACACCACCATGGTGAAGCTCTGCGGCTGCTGCGCGGCGAGCGACCAGCGGCCGCCGCCCACGGTGTCGAACTCGAGGGCGGGAACCGGCTTGCGGGGCATGAGCGGCATGGGACTCTCCTCCGTGTTCAATCGAGACAGTGCAGCATGGTTTCGGCGATGTCGTTCAGCGAGGCGCGGTCGGGATTCGCCTTGCCGACCAGGCGCAGGCCCTGGACGCCCGCGGTGAGAAAGCGGGCGAGCGCGGCGGGATCGCTGCGGCGCGGGAGCTCGCCTCGCGCGCGGGCTTCTTCCAGCCCTTCGCGGAATGCGGCTTCGATGCGCGCGAGGCTGCGGCGCACGCGCGCGGCGGCGGTCCGGTCGAGCTGCGCCATCTCGGCGGCGCAGTTGCCGATGAAGCAGCCGCGCCGCCCGGGGCCGGCGACGATGGCATCGATGAGCGAGTCGAAAAACCGCTTCAGGCCGTCGCGCGCCGGCCGGACCGCGAAGGCCGCGGCGATGCGCGCCGCCGAGCCCTCCTCGTAGCGCGCGAGGGCGCTCAGGTAGAGATCGCGCTTGGCGCCGAAGGCGGCATACAGGCTGGAGCGGTTGAGCCCGGTGGCCGCGCACAGCCCGTCGAGCGAAGTGTGCTTGAAGCCCCTGGACCAGAACAGGCGCGTCGCGGTATCGAGGGCCTTGTCGGGATCAAACTCGCGGGGGCGCGGCATATATTGAACTGTACAGTCCATAATGACGCGAAGCAAGTCCCGGGCTATTGCGCCGGCGTATGGATTTCAGTCGGCGACGCGCGCCCGCGCACCGTAACCTCGTCCACGCGCCGGAACGTGAACCCGGCGCCGGCGGCCCGCACCGTGCTTTCGGTGGCCAGGATGTAGGTGCCGTACTTCTTGTTCAGCTGCTCGAGGCGCGCGGCGATGTTGACCTCGTCGCCGTGCACCGTGTAGAGGAGCCGGTTGCGTGCGCCGACCGCCCCAGTGACGATGCGGCCGGTGTTGATGCCGCAGCGCGTGCGCATGAGCGCCTCGCCCCCGAACCGGTGCTCGCGCGTGGCCTGCTGGATCGCGAGCGCGCAGCGCAGCGCATTGGCGGCGTGGTCAGGGTCCGGCTTGACGGCGTTGAAGGTGACGAGCATGGCGTCGCCCTGGAACTGGGTGATCGCCCCGCCATGGCGATCGACCGCGCCGGAGACGGCTTCGAAGTACTCGTTCAGCAATGCGACCAGCCGCTCGGGCGAAACCCGCTCGGACAGGGTCGAGAAGCCCTCGATGTCGGTGAATAGCACGCTAGCCTCGCGCACCTCGCCGTCACCCGGCTGCAGCGCGCGCTCGGCAGTCGAGATGCGGTCGGCGACCTCGGGCGCGACGAAGCGCGACAGGTCCCTCGCCAGCACGCTGTCGAGCACCGCGCGAAAGAGAATGCGGCGCGCGCGCGCCAGCCCGAGCGCGAGCACCGCGGTCACCATCAGCATCGAGATGATCTTGTCGATCTCGGCGCCCACCAGCACGCTGTTCGAGGTCATGTAGCGCACGTAGTCGCGCGTCACCGCCATCTCGCCGGAGCCCGCGGCGTAGAGCAGCAGGACGAGCCAGCCGCCCGCTGCGGCGAGGCCCGCGGCGAGCACGTACTTCGGCTCGAAGCACAGCGCGCGCAGCGCGATGAAGATGAACACGTAGAGCAGCGTCGGCGCCTTGAGGTAGAAGGGTGCCGGCTGCTCGTACTGCAGGTGGAAGCTCCAGATCAGGCCCATCAGCAGCGCCATGTCGATGCAGACGCCGAGCACCAGCAGGGGCGGATCGAGCCAGCGGCGATGCGCGGCCACCAGGCGCAGCAGCGTGAAGCCGAAAAACGCGGCCAGCACCCAGGGCACGGGCAGGAAGCGCGTGCCCTCGGAGGTCTTGGGCGAAAACGTGTACAGGACGAGGAAGAACAGGATCAGGCCGAACTGCACCCAGCCGATCAGGATCTCGCTCTTCACCTGCTGCTCGACGATCAGCCAGCGCACGCGCTCGGGCGGCGTGCCGGCGGGGCCCTCGCCGAGGACGAAATCGAGGAAGCGGCGCCACATGAACCCTTGGTCGCCGGCCAGCGGGGCGGGCTTACGGCTCCGTGCGACTATCATTGAGCGCATGAGGTTGCTCTCGAACCGCAGCCGGCCCGTGCACCTCGGCCCGTTCCCGCTCGAGCGCCTGGCGCGCGCGGCCG
>JBFLYF010000104.1:0-9704 GCA_040756795.1 Pseudomonadota bacterium | reverse complement strand
CGCGGCGCGGAGGCGAGCCTGCGCGGCTTCGCCGCCGGCTGCGAGATCGCCGCAGGCATCCGCGCCGCGCCGCAGCCGCCCACGCCGCCGAAGCGAGCGACCGATTTTGATGAGGTTTTTCGCCTCGGGGTGGAGCGGTTGAAGGACTACCAGGGTGAAGCCTATGCAAACCTCTACGAGAGAAGAATTCATTCTTTCGACAAAGCCGATCCCCGGTTGCTCTCCGAGATCGCTCGCCAGCTCGCCCTGTGGATGAGCTATGAGGACATCATCCGCGTCGCGGACCTGAAGACGCGCGCCTCGCGCTTCGAGCGCGTGCGCCGCGAGGTCGGCGCGAAAGAAGGCGAGCCGGTCGTGGTGATCGACTATCTGAAACCGGGTGTCGAGGAATTCGCTTCGATTCTTCCGCATTTTCTCGGAGAAAAACTGATTTCCTGGGTGCAAAGTCGCGGCAAGCTCGATGCCTACAACGTCGGCATGCACATCAAGACCTCGAGCGTGCTCGGCTTCCTGCTCGTGCGCGCGCTTGCGTGGCTCAAGCCCTGGCGGCCGCACTCCTACCGGTACAAGGAGGAGCAGAGGCTGATCGAGCGCTGGCTCGGCCTCGTGCGAGACGCCGCGAAACGCAGCGTGCCGCTCGCGCTGGAGATCGCCGCCTGCGCGGGGCTGCTCAAGGGCTATGGCGAAACGCACCGCCGCGGCAAGGCGAACTTCCTCGCGATCCTCGACGCGCTGGTCGAGAACCCCGCCACCCCCGACGCCGCCGAGCAGGCGAAAGCGATCCGCAAGGCGCGCGAGGCGGCGCTCGCCGACCCGGAGGGCAAGGCGCTCGGCGGCGCGCTCGGCCGGCCGGTGACCTGGCTGAAGCCGGTTACTAAGGGTTAGCCGGAAACGCCGAGGGCGCGCCGTCGAGCCAGGCGCGGCCGTGCGCGTAGAGCGCCTCGACCACGGGGCCCTTGAGCTGCGGCATGTCGAGCTTGATGCTGAAGCCGAGCTTGGTCTGGAGATACGCGAGGTGCCGGTAGCCCTCGGGAAAGCGCGCGAGCAGCTGCGGGTCGAGCGCCAGCTTCGCCGCCGGGTCGACCGGGTCCATGCGGTCTTTCTCGTAGATCGGCTGCCGGCGCACGATGGCCCACTTGTACCTTCTTTTCTCGAAAAAATCATAGAAGCGGCCGGTGCAGACCACATCCACCGTCACGCCCTCCACCGCGCCGCGCTGGCTGATGGTCATTTTCGTCTGCGCAATCGCGCGCCTGCCCTTCAGGTCCACGCTTGTGCCGCCGAGAAAATGCAGGATCGACACGCCCTTCTCGAAGCCGGCCCTGCTCACCTCGATGAACTTCTCGGCCGGGCCCTGGAACCAGGTCGCGCTCATCCAGCCGTCCTCGTGCCACACGCTGCGGAAGCGCTCCCAGTCGCCGGCGTCGCGCCACAGGGCCCAGTTCTGCACCACCTCGAGGATGGCCAGCTTGTCCGTTTCTGCAGGCATCGGCCTAACTCTATAATGTTTTCTTTGCGCCAGGAGCCGCAATGGCAAGCGTTCCCAAGCCCGACCTGCTGAGCGCACGCAAGGCGTTCTACGAGCGCCTCGACCGCGACAACCTCGCGCCGCTCTGGGAGGTGCTGCACGACCTCGTCATCCCGCAGCCGCGCGCCGGCGTGCAGCCCGCGCTGTGGAAGTACCGCCAGATCCGCCCGTACATCCTCGAGTCCGGCAAGCTGATCAGCGCGCGCGAGGCGGTGCGGCGCGTGCTGGTGCTCGAGAACCCGGGGCTGCGCGGCCAGTCGGCGATCACCAGGAGCCTCTACTGCGGGCTGCAGCTGATCCTTCCGGGCGAGGTCGCGCCGAGCCACCGCCACACGCAGTCGGCGCTGCGCTTCATCGTCGAAGGCTCGGGCGCCTACACGGCGGTGGACGGCGAGCGCACCACCATGCATCCGGGCGATTTCATCATCACGCCAGCCTGGACCTGGCACGACCACGGCAACCCGGGCAGCGAGCCGGTGGTCTGGATGGACGGCCTCGACATCCAGATCGTGGCGCTGTTCGACGCGCAGTTCGCCGAGACCTACCCGGAGGAGGTGCAGCCGGTGACGCGGCGCGAGGGCAGCGCGGCGGCGCGCTACGGCGCCAACCTCGCGCCGCTCGATGCGATCGCGCCGTTCGGCAAGACCTCGCCCGTCTTCAACTACCCCTACGCGCGCAGCCGCGAGGCGCTCGCGACGCTGGCGAAGAACGGCGACCCGGACGCGTGCCACGGCTGGAAGATGCAATTCATCAACCCCTTGAGCGGCGGCCACGCCATGCCCACCATCGGCGCCTTCATCCAGCTGCTGGCGAAAGGCATGAAGACCTCGCCGTATCGCGCGACCGACAGCACGGTGTACTCGGTCGCCGAAGGCCGCGGAATAGCGAGGATCGGCGAAGCGCGGTTCGATTTCGAGCCGAAGGACACCTTCGTCGTGCCGTCGTGGCACGCGCTCGAGCTCGAAGCCGAAGAGGAGTGCGTGCTCTTTTCCTACTCGGACCGCCCGGCGCAGCTTGCGCTCGGGCTCTGGCGCGAGCGGCGCGGCTGAGCGGCATGGCGGACGCCGCGTTCTACTCGCGCGAGTACAACAACCGCGAGCTGGTCCCCGGGCACCCGGCGTTCTTCGAGCGCTGGGCGCGGGACTCGGCGCGCGCCCGAGCAAGCATGACCTGCTACCTCGAGCGTCGCTACGGCGATGCGCCGGGTGAGACGCTCGACCTCTTCCCGGCGCGCAAGGGCGACGGCACCTGCCTCATGTTCATCCACGGCGGCTACTGGCGCGCGCTCGACAAGCGGGACTTCTCGTTCCTCGCGCCCGCCTGGGTCGACGCCGGCGTCTCGCTCGCGGTGGTGAACTACGACTTGTGCCCCGCGGTACCGGTCGAGGAGATCGTGCGCCAGATGCTGCGCGCGAGCCGCTGGCTGCGGCTGCACGCCGGGGAGTACGGCATGGACGAGGATCGGCTCTACGTCGGCGGCCACTCCGCGGGCGGGCACCTCGCCGCCATGCTGATGGCGGCGCTCTGGCCGGTGTTCGACGCGCGCCTGCCGAAAAACCTGTTCAAGGGCGCGCTCGCGGTGAGCGGCCTCTACGACCTGCGGCCGCTCGTCGCGGTGGAGTGGCTCAACGGCGACCTGCGCCTGGACGAGGCCGCGGCGCTCAGGCTTTCGCCCGCGTACCTGCCGCCGGCGACGCGCGCGCCGCTCGTGACCTGCGTCGGCGGCGACGAGAGCTCCGAGTTCCGGCGCCAGAACGCGCTGCTCGGGGAGCGCTGGGGCGGCGTGCTCGCCGGCGACATCGCCATGCCGGGTTGCAATCACTTCTCGGTGATCGACGGCCTGGCCGACCCGCGGAGCGCGCTCTTCGCCGGCGCGCGCCGCCTGATGAGGCTCGACCAATGAAGGAATTCCTCTCCCCGGGGCGCTACATCGACAGCGATCACCCGGAGGTGATCGCCTTTGCGAAGAAAAATCTAAAAGGGAGCAAAACCCTCGAGCAAGCGGTCGCGCTGTACTACGCCGTGCGCGACGGCATCCGCTACAACCCGTTCCTCGACTTCTCCACCGACCTGCCGTTCCGCGCTTCGCACTGCCTCGCTTCCGGCGAGGGCTTCTGCGTCGGCAAGGCGGCGCTGCTCGCCGCGGCCGCGCGCGCAGCCGGCATCCCGGCGCGCGTCGGCTTCGCCGACGTCAAGAACCATCTCACCACGCCGGCGCTGCGCGAGCGCATGGGCACGGATCTGTTCATCTATCACGGCTTCACCGAGCTGTGGCTCGAGGACAAGTGGGTCAAGGCGACCCCGGCGTTCAACCTCGCGCTCTGCCAGCGATTTCGCGTCAAGCCGCTCGAGTTCGACGGCCGCGAGGACTCGATCTTCCACCCGTTCGACGAGGACGAGCGCCGCCACATGGAGTACGTCCGGCTGCGCGGCAGCCACGCCGACGTCCCGGCCGCCGAGATCCAGCAGGCGTTTCGCGAGGCCTATCCGGCCCTGTACTGCATGGGCCGCGAGGCGGCGAAGGAGCGCTTCGGCTGAGTCCGCGGCAGCTGCTCGAGGCGAGCTTTCGCGCCGCGGTCTCGGCCGCCGATGCCGCCCAGGTCGTGCCGCCGCACCTCCCCGAGCCGCCCGAGGGCCGCACGCTCGTGCTCGCCGCGGGCAAGGCCGCAGCCGCCATGGCGCTCGCGGTCGAGCGCCACTGGCCCGAGGACAAGAAGCTCTTCGGCATCGCGCTCACGCGCTACGGCCACGCGCTGCCGCTCGAGCGCATCCGCTGGGTGGAGGCCGCGCACCCGGTGCCGGACGAGGCGGGCGAGGAAGCGGCGCGCGAGATGCTCGGCGCGGCGCGCGCCGTCAAGCCCATGGACCTGATGCTCGCGCTCGTCTCGGGCGGCGGCTCGGCGCTGCTGTCGCTGCCCGCGCCGGGCATCTCGATCGCCGACCTGCGCCGCGTGACGCGCGACCTGCTGGCGAGCGGCGCCACGATCCAGGAGATGAACACCGTGCGCAAGCACCTCTCGGCGATCCAGGGCGGGCGGCTCGCTGCGGCCTGCAAGGCGCCGGTGCGCGCGCTGATCATCTCGGACGTGACCGGCGACGACCCGACGCACATCGCCTCCGGGCCCTGCGCGCCCGACCCGAGCACCTACCAGGACGCGGTCGACGTGCTCAACCATTACGACGTCAAGGCGCCGCGCGCGGTGCTGCACCACCTGATCGCGGGCCTGCGCGGCGAGCGCGAGGAGACCCCCAAGCCCGGCTCGGAAACGTTCGAGAAGGTCGAGAACCGCGTCATCGCCTCGGCGCGCGGCTCGCTCGAAGCGGCGGCGAAATTCTTCCGTGACAACGGCGTCACGCCGGTGGTTCTCGGCGATTCGGTGACGGGCGAGGCGCGAGAGGTGGCGAAGGTGATGGCGGCGCTCGCGCGCGAGATCCGCGCCCGCGGCACGCCGTTCAAGCCGCCGGTGGCGCTGCTCTCGGGCGGCGAGTGCACCGTGACGCTGCGCGCCAGGGGCGGCCGCGGCGGCCGCTGCTCCGAGTTCCTGCTCGCGCTCGGCGTCGAGCTCGCGGGGGCGGCGGAAGTGCACGCCATCGCCGCGGACACCGACGGCATCGACGGCTCGGAAGACAACGCCGGCGCGTTCCTCGCGCCCGACTCGCTCGCGCGCGCGCGCGACAAGGGGATCGACGCGCGCAAGATGCTCGCCCAGCACGACAGCTACGGCTTCTTCAACGCGCTCGGCGACCTGCTCGTCACCGGCCCCACGCGCACCAACGTCAACGACTACCGTGCGATCCTGATCCGGTAGCCGACCCGCAGGCCGAGCTTGCGCGCCGCGCTGCCGCGCGGCTGCGCGATCTCGACCAAACCCAAGCTGTTTTCGTACCAGAAGGGGCCTCTTGCATCTGCGAAAGTCCGGGCGTAACGCAGGCTTCGGCGGCCAACTCGAAGAGAGCCCTTGATTCCTGAAAACCTGATCCCCGTGACGGCGTTGCCGAAGTGGTCGATATAGATGATTCTCTCCAGGTCTTCGGGCGGGAGCATGACCTTGGGCCGCGCCTGCGACCCGAGCCAGCCCTTCAGCGATTTCTCCGTCGCCAGCCGCGCGGCAACCGGCGCGAAGAGGTCGCGGCCGTGGAAGGACGAGGAAAGCCGCGAGGGTCTCCAGAGGATCGACCTGCAGCGGCGCTTCGCCGCCCGCTGGTAGACGATCGAGAGCAGACCGTTGTCCGGCCCCACGAAGCCGCGGCCGTCCGCCTCGACCACGATCGCGCCGCGCCGCGTGCCCACGCCCGGGTCCACCACGGCGAGGAAGACGGTGCCGGCGGGAAATTGCGGCGCGAGCGCGGCAAGCAGATGCGCCGCGCATTCGACTTCGTAGTTGGGCGCATCGTGGAGCAGGTCGAGCACGGCAACGCCCGGGGCCTTTGCCGCGATCACGGCTTTCACCTGGCCCACGTAGAGGTCGGCGCTCCCGAAATCGGTGAACAACGCGATCGGCACGCGCCGATTCTAGCCAGCAGCGTATCTCCTTTGATTCGTGTCAACTTCCGATACTGCCTGGGAGTATCTGCGCCGGACGCGATTCCAACCCGCCCCGTGGATCACGCGTTTTCAGAAGAATACTCAGCGAGTTGTAGTGCTTTTGATGCAACGCAATACGCCTCCTTTTCGGAGGTCTATAAGCATACTAGCTGGAGTACATGCTCATGGAGCCAATCTCACGGCGGCGCTTTCTGGAAATCAGCGCCGCGACCTTTGGCGCGGCGGCGATTCCGTTCCCGTTGTCGGCTGCGGCGGCCGCTGCGGCGCGGGGCGGCCTCAGGGTGCTGCCGACGACCTGCGACATCTGCTTCTGGAAGTGCGGCGCGCTCGCCTACGTGCGCGACGGCAAGCTGTGGAAGATCGAGGGCAACCCCCGCGACCCGCTCTCGCAGGGGCGGCTGTGCACGCGCGGCACCGGCGGCATCGGCGCGCACTACGACCCCGATCGCCTGCGCTCGCCCCTCATCCGCGTGGGCAAGCGTGGCGCCGAGGAGTGGAAAGCCGCGAGCTGGGACGAAGCGCTGGACTACGTCGCGACCCGCGTCAAGAAGCTCGCCGCCGAATACGGGCCCGAGACGGTCGCGATGTTCAAGCATGGCATCAGCGCGTACTACATCGAGCATGCCTTCAAGGCGTTCGGCACGCCCAACATCGCCGCGCCCTCGTTCGCGCAGTGCCGCGGGCCGCGCGACGTCGGCTTCAACCTGACGCTGGGCGCCAACCCGGGCACGCCCGAGAACACCGATATCGCCAACACGAAGTGCCTGGTGCTGATCGGCACGCACCTGGGCGAGAACCTGCACAACTCGCAGGTGCGCGAGTTCGCCGACATCGTGCGCAACGGCGCCACCATCATCGTCGCCGACCCGCGCTTCTCCGTCGCCGCGAGCAAGGCGAAGTACTGGCTGCCGGTGAAGCCCGGCACCGACATCGCGCTGCTGCTGGCGTGGATGAACGTGATCGTCGGCGAAGGCCTGTACGACCGGCAGTTCGTGGAGAAATACGGCGCGGGCTTCGAGGAATTCGCGAAGGCGATCGCCGCCAACACGCCGGAATGGGCCGCCGGGAAGGTCGGTGTGCCCGCCGAGCTGATCCGCACGACCGCCAGGGAGATGGCGAAGACGCGCCCGGCCACGCTGATCCACCCGGGGCGGCGCACCGCCTGGTACGGCGACGATGCGCAGCGCAGCCGAGCGGTCGCGCTGCTGAACGCCCTGATGGGCAACTGGGGGCGCAAGGGCGGCTTCTACATGACCAACTACATCGACCTGCCCGACTATCCCGGCGTGCCCAAGTACCCGAGGCCGGCGAGGCCCAAGGCCGACAACCCGGGCAAGAAATGGCCGTTCGCGGACCAGACGGTGAGCACCGGACTGCGCGAAGCCACCGTCAGCGGCAAGCCCTACCCGATCAAGGCCTGGATGGTGGTGGCGACGAACCTGCTGCAGGCGCTGCCGGACCGGGCGCGCACGCTGCGGGCGATCGACGCGCTCGAGCTGCTGGTGGTCGTGGATACCGTGCCGAGCGAGATCGCGGGCTACGCCGACGTCGTTCTGCCCGAGGCGACCTACCTCGAGCGCCACGACACGCTGAACGACGATTGCCTGCGCGTCTCCTTCCTCGCCTACCGCCAGCCCGTGGTGCCCGCGCCGCACGACCAGAAGCCCGGCTGGTGGATCGGCCGCGAGCTGGGCATGCGGCTCGGGGTCGGGAAATACTTTCCCTGGAAAACGCTCGAGGAGTGCCTCAGGACGCGCATCACCAGGGCCGGCTTCAGCTGGGCCGAGCTCAAGGCAAAGGGCGTGCTGCTCGGCAAGAAGCAGCCCATCTACGCCGACGAAGGCGCCGAGATCGCGTTCGAGACGCCCTCGGGCAAGGTCGAGTTCTGGTCCAGGCAGCTCGCCGACAGGGGCTTCGACCCCGTGCCGCGGTTCACGCCGCCGGAGGACGGCCCGCCGGGCGCCTACCGGCTGCTCACCGGCCGCGCGCCGATGCACACCTTCAGCCGCACCGTCGGCAATCCGCGGCTCGCGGAGCTGATGGCGGAAAACGAGGTCTGGCTCAACGCCGGCGAGGCCGCCAGGCTCGGCCTGGAGAACGGCGCCAGGGTACGCCTGCGCAACCAGGACGGCGTGGTGAGCGGCGCCGTCAGGGTGCTCGCCACCGAGCGCATCCGGCCCGAATGCGTGTACCTGGTGCACGGCTTCGGCAGCGAGGCGAAAGCGTGGAAAGGCGCCTACCGCAAGGGCGCGAGCACGGCGCAGCTCAGCACCAACGTGAAGATCGATCCGTTGATGGGCGGCACGAGCATCCACACCAATTTCGTGACGCTGGAGAAGGTCGCGTAAGGAACGGCCATGGCGCGCTTCGGAATGGTGATCGACACGCGGCAGTGCATCGGCTGCCAGGATTGCGTCGTCGCCTGCAACATCGAGAACAACGTCCCCCCCGGGAAACGGCGCGGCTGGGTGCGCACCGAGGTGCAGGGCCGCTTTCCCGACCTGTCGATGCGCTTCTACTCGGAGCGGTGCAATCACTGCGACGAGCCGCCCTGCGTGCCGGTGTGCCCGGTCGGCGCGAGCCATGTCAGCAGCCTGGGCAAGACGGTGCAGATCCACTACGACAAATGCATCAAGTGCGGCCTGTGCGTGGAGGCCTGCCCCTACCAGGCGCGTTTCATGAACGAGCTGCGCGACGGCACCGCGGACAAGTGCACCTTCTGCGCGCACCGGCTGAAGGAGGGCAAGGAGCCCGCCTGCGCCGCGGTCTGCCCGACGAAAGCAATCTTCTTCGGCGACCTGGACAACCCCAGGAGCAAGCTGAACGAGCTGCTGCGCACGCGCAAGCACGAGGTGCTCAAGCCGGACAAGGGCACCAAGCCCCGCATCTACTACCTCGTCTAAGGAAGCAGACCATGAAAGCGAAAGCACTGTTTGCCCTCGGCGCCGCGCTCACGGGAATCGCCTACGCGCAGGCACAGGCGCCCTCCGCGAAGCCGACGCAACCGCCGATCTGCAACACCTGCCACCAGCCCGACGCCAGCGTGCGCGGCTACTTCGACAACGTCGCGTTCAAGTCGACCTCGATCCAGCTCAACCTCGGCGCAGCCACCGAGGTCGTCAAGTTCGACCCGAAGGCGCTGAAAGTGCTGGATGCCGGCAGCCCGAAGGCAGTCGAGCACCTGCGCGAGGTGAGGAAGGGCCACGAGGCGCGCATCGAGTTCACCGAGAAGGACGGCGTCAAGACCGCCACGCTGATTTCCTTCAAGGGTCCGATCAAGATCGCGCAGGAAAAGCTGATCCAGCACGCGGCGGTCCGGAAGCTCGTCGCGGCGGGCCCGGAGAAGGGCGGCTACACGCTCATCGACTCGCGTCCGCTGCCGCGCTTCCAGGAGGGCACCATCCCGGGCGCGATCAACCTGCCCTACCCGGCTTTCGACAAGTTCCTCGACCGGCTGCCGAAGGACAAGGACCGGCTGCTCGTGTTCTTCTGCCAGGGCGTCACCTGCATGATGAGCCCGAACTCGCTGCGGCGCGCCGAGGCGATGGGCTACACCAACGTCAAGGTGTACCGTGAGGGCTGGCCCGAGTGGACCAAGAAGAATTACGGCGTGATCTCGCCGCAGTTCCT
>JBFLYF010000103.1:0-9725 GCA_040756795.1 Pseudomonadota bacterium | reverse complement strand
GCGCGCCGGCCACGCGCGCCGTGTCGGAGGTGGTGCGCGAGAGGGCCACCGCCTGCAGCAGGCGGGCGGGCGGCATGGTCTGCCCGACCAGCGCGTGGCGCATCACCATGTCCGAAGGCCGCAGCAGGCCGGCGAGCGCCGCGATGGCGAAGACGTGCCAGGGCTCGAGCTTTGCGCTCAGCGTCAGCGCGGCGAGGAGCGCCGCGAGCAGCGCGTAGATCCCGCGCGTGACGCAGAGCAGGGCGCGATGCCCGACCCGATCGCCCGCGACGCCGAAGAAGGGCGAAAACAGCGACCCGAGCCAGGCGAGCGCGGCGACGGTCACCAGCTGCTGCACGGAGCCCGTGGCCGCCAGGATGTACCAGCCGAGGATCAGCGCCTCCATCTCGAACGCCCACGAGGTCGCGAGGTCGGCCGGCCACTGGAAGCGGAAGCTGCGCACCGCGAAAGGGGAAGCCATCTGCGACAATCGCGCTGTCATGGGCGACGACGAGTATATGCGCCGGGCGCTCGGGTTGCGTATAGTCACGTTTGACGTTATTCACGCGATGCGTTACTATTGGCGTAGTGGCGATCAAGACGTTCAAGAGCGTCGACACTGCGGCCTTGTTCAGGCTCGAGCGTGTTGCGCGCTTTGCGAATATCGAGCGCCCGGCGCTGCGCAAGCTCAAGCAGCTGGACCTCGCGCGACGCATAGAGGACCTGCGCGTGCCGCCCGGCAATCAGCTCGAGCGGCTCAAGGGCGATCGTGCCGGGCAATGGAGTATCCGCGTGAACGACCAGTTCCGCGTCTGCTTTCGTTGGTCCGGAAGCGACGCAGAGGACGTCGAGATCGTCGACTATCACTGACGGAGGCGTAAATGGGCAGGAAGCTGAAACCCGTATCGCCCGGCGAAATGCTGGCGGAGGAGTTCCTGAAGCCGCTCGGCATGAGCAACTACCGCCTGGCGAAGGAGATTGGCGTGCCGGCGCAGCGCATCGGGGAGATCCTCGCTGGCAGGCGGGCCATCACTGCCGATACCGATCTGCGGCTGTGCCGCTTTTTTGGACTGTCGAACGGCTGGTGGTTGCGCCTGCAGGCCGATTACGACACTGAAGTCGCAAAGGCTGCCCTGGCGAAGACGCTTGCCAAGATCAGACCCTGGACAGAGGCGGCCAAGCACAAGGCGCCTGCCTGATCGGCCGCGGGTGAACGAAGACGAAGTCTTCATGCGCCGCGCGCTCGAGTTGGCGCGCCGGGCAGAGGCCGAGGGCGAGGTGCCCGTGGGCGCCGTGGTCGTGCTCGACGGCAGAGCCATAGGCGAGGGCTGGAATCGCCCCATCGCGGCCTTCGACCCCACGGCGCACGCCGAGATCCAGGCCTTGCGCGCGGCTTCGCTTGCCCTGAAGAATTACCGGCTCACCGGCGCGACGCTCTACGTCTCGCTCGAGCCCTGCGACATGTGCCTCGGCGCGATGTTCCACGCGCGCGTCGAGCGCGTCGTCTACGGCGCCAAGGACCCCAAGAAGCTCGTGCTGAGAAGCCAGGTGAAGGTCGAGGGCGGGGTACTCGCGCAGGAGTGCGGCGCGATCCTCAGCGAGTTCTTCGCCGCCAAGCGATGAGAATTGTCGTTGATTCTTCTCTTCAGGAGCTTTCCCTTGCGGATGCAGGCGGGAAGGTCCTCGGGAGATACCCCATATCGACTTCGAAACACGGCCTGGGCGAGAGGAACGGCAGCTTCTGCACGCCGCGCGGCCGCCACATCGTGCGCGCGAGGATCGGCGCCGGGCAGCCGCTGAACGCCGTGTTCGTGCGGCGCAGGCCCACCGGCGAAATCTGGACCCCGGAACTGCATGCCAAGCACCCGGGGCGCGACTGGATCCTGACGCGCATCCTGTGGCTCTCCGGCTGCGAGCCGGGGTTCAACCGGCTCGGCGAAGTCGACACCATGCGCCGCTACGTCTACATTCACGGCACGCACGAGCAGGCCGAGATGGGCAAGGCGGGCTCGATCGGCTGCATCCGCATGCGCGGTCCGGACATCCTCGAGCTGTTCGACCGCGTGCCGCCCTATGCCGAGGTCGAGATCAGAGCCTGAATCCGCTCGCGGTCCGGCTCGCGCACCACGCCCCTCTCGCAGATGATCGCGCTCACCAGCCCGGCGGGCGTGACGTCGAACGCGGGGTTGCGCACCTCGACGCCCTCGGGCGCCCAGCGCGTGCCGCGGTAGCCGGTCACCTCTTCGGCGGCGCGCTCTTCGATCGGGATCCTAGAGCCGTCCGGGATAGAGAGGTCGAAGGTCGAGACCGGCGCGGCGACGTAAAAGGGCAGGCCGTGCCGGCGCGCGAGCACCGCGAGCATGTAGGTGCCGATCTTGTTGGCGACGTCGCCGTTCGCGGCGATGCGGTCCGCGCCCACGATCACCACGTCCGCCTCGCCCCGGCTCATCAGGTGCCCGGCCACGTTGTCGGTGATCAGGGTGCAGGGGATGCCCTCCTGCACGCATTCCCAGGCCGTGAGGCGCGCGCCCTGCAGGTAGGGGCGCGTTTCGCAAGCGATGACCGAGATCTGCTTCCTGCCCTGAAAAGCAGTCCTCAACACACCCAGAGCAGTGCCATGACCGCTCGTCGCCAGCGCTCCGGTATTGCAGTAGGTCATGACGCGCGCGCCCTGCGCGAGGAGGGCCGCGCCGTGCTCGCCCATGGCGCGGTTGGCGGCGAGGTCCTCGGCGAAGATCGCCTCCGCCTCGGCCTGCGGGTCCTTCGCCTTCCTCATGCGCTCCAGCGCCCAGAACAGGTTGACGGCGGTGGGGCGGCTCGCGGCAAGGATTTCAAAAGCTTCCTTCGAGGAAGAACCTAGAACGACCCCGAATGCAGCAGCGCAACCAATTGCAGGTGCGCCGCGCACGACCATGTCCCGGATTGCCTGGGCGACCTCGGCCGCGTTGCGGCAGGTGACGTAGACCGCCTGGTCCGGGAGAAGTCGCTGGTCGAGAAGCTCGAGCGAATCACCCTTCCAGCGGATCGGCTCGATCGCCACTAGACGACACGCTCGTTGCCGCCGTCCACAGGGACCTGCGCGCCGGTGGTCTTGGCGAAGAGCGGCCCGCACATTTCCGCGGCGAGCTCGGCGACGTCGCGCGCCCGCACCTCGGTCTTGAGCAGGTTCTTGCGCTTGTACTGCTCGACCGTCATGCCGTACGCCCTGGCGCGCGCGGCGAGCAGCTCCTCGGTCCACAGGCCGGTGTCGTAGACCGCGTCCGGGTGCAGGGAGTTGATGCGGATGCCGTCCTTCGCCCACTCGAGCGCGGCGACGCGCGCCAGCTGGTTCAGGGCGGCCTTGGACGCGGAGTAGGCGGCGGCGCCGGGGCCGGGCGCGGGCACGTTGCGCGAGCCGATCACGGCGATGCGGCCGCCGCGCGGCGCGAGCTTGAGCAGCGCGTGGCAGCGCTGCATCAGCTCCAGGTTCGCCTCGACGTTCACCCGCATCGTCCTGCGCCAGGTCTCGGCGGCGAGCTTCTCCACCGGCTCGGAGCCCGGGAAGATGCCCGCGTTCAGCACCAGCATGTCCAGGCCGCCGAAGCGCCGCACGGCTTCGTCGAGCGACTCTTCGATCGTTTCAGTGGAGGTCAGGTCACACGTCAGCCCCAGGACGTCGGCGCGCCGCCACATGCCCTCGATCGCCGGATTGACATCGAGCGCCGCCACCGCGGCGCCGCGCCGGAGAAAAGCCTCTACGCAGGCCTTGCCGATGCCCGACGCCGCCCCCGTCACCAGCGCCACCTCGCCCGCGAGCGCGGCGTCGGCGGGCTTCAGCTTCGCCTGCTCGAGGTCCCAGTACTCGATGTCGAAGATGTGCCGCTCCTCGAGCGGCCGCCAGCCGCCGAGCGCCTCGGCGCGCAGGATGATCTCCACGGTGTGCGCATATATTTCCTCGGCGACCGCGCACTCGCGCGCGCTGCGGCCGAAGGCGACGAGCCCGAGCTCCGGATCAAGCGCCACGCGCGGCGCGGGGTCCAGCATGGTTCTTGACTCTTTTGTCCTGTCTCTGTGTCTTTCAAAGTATTTCTTATAACTGGAAACAAAACCCGGGACATCCCGGCCGAACATCGGCACGGGTCGTGTGTAGATGACGTGATCCGGGGTCGCCGGTCCGCCCTGCGAGAGCCGCGCCACGTCCGGGTGGCGCGCGAAGCCCACGAAGCGCGGCGCGGCGTTGCTGCGCCCGAGCAGCGGAAATCCGGCGGCGCGCGCGACCTCGCAGCGCAGCTGCGCCGCCGCCTCGCGCTTGAACGCGGGCGCCGTGGCGGGTGGCAGGGCGATGCTCCAGGCCTTGCGCGCTTCGAGGTACCGCTCGGCCAGCGACACGAGCTCGATCATGCGCTCGTAGGATTCGCGCGCCTCGGCGCCGAAGGAGAAGATGCCGTGCTGCAGCAGCACCATGCCCACGGTGCCCGCCTTGGCCTGGCGCGGGAATTCGCGCGCGCAGAAGGCGGCGAGGTCGAACCCCGCCTTGACGTAGGGGATGACGACGGCCCTGTCGCCGTAGATCTCGCGCAGCCGCTTCTCGCCGCCGGGCGAATTGGAGACCGCCAGCACCGCGTCGGCATGCGTGTGGTCCACGTACCTGTGCGGCAGGATGGCGTGCAGCAGCGACTCGAGCGAGGGCGCGGGCGCGCCGGCGCGCACCGCATGCGCGGCGAGCTCGTTCACCATCTGCGCGTCCGTCAGCGCCGGGAGCGAGGCGAGCCGGCGCACCTGCTCGAGCGCGAGCGGGGTGAAGCCTTCCGGGCCGATCGTCTCCAGGTCGGAGCCGCTGCCCTTGACGTAGAGCAAGTCCCGTTCCTCGCCGAACAGGTCCCTTTCCCGCAGCTTGACCGAGGTGTTGCCGCCGCCGTGCAGCACCAGCGACCTGTCCCGCCCGAGCAGGCGCGAGGCATAGACGCGCGCGCCGAGCGGGCCGCCGAACCCCGCGGCCTCGGCATCGTTCCACAAGCTTTGCATCGCGTCGGATTATACTTTCGGCCATGTTCCGCATTGAGCTGATGGACTGGGAGCACGCGCAAACCATCGCGGGGCCGATCCGCTTCAACATTTTCGTCGGCGAGCAGAACGTGCCCCCCGGGATCGAGCTGGACGACAAGGACGCCGAGTGCATGCACGCCATCGCCTACGACGTCGACAACAAGGCGATCGGCACCGGACGGCTGCTCCCCGACGGGCACATCGGCCGCATGGCGGTGGTCAAGGACTGGCGCCGCCGCGGGGTGGGGGCCGCGCTGCTGCAGGCGCTGATCGAGGAGGCGCGCAAGCGCGGCCACAAGGAGGTCAAGGTCTCGGCCCAGCTGCAGGCGGCCGAGTTCTACCGCGAGCACGGCTTCGAGCCCGAGGGCAAGGTCTACACGGACGCCGGCATCCTGCACCAGGCGATGCACAGGAAGCTTTAGGGCCCGGGGCGGAATTCGTAGCGTCCTGTAGGCCCTTCGCCGCCGTCGGCATCGAAGCCGCGTTCGGCGAATTGCACCCTCCCGTCGATTCCGCGGAGCAGGATGGTCGAGCAGCGCGTACCGTATTCGGGCGCCACGATGCGCGCCGGCGCGAGCACGCCGAAGAGCGGCTCGATCGCGACGCCGAGGTCGAGCGCCTGCAGGAAGCGCGCCTTGCTCTCGGCGACTTCCGGGTCGTCGAGCAGAAGGTTCCCCAGGCCGTAGATGCCGGGCTCCAGGCGCCGCGGCGCGCTGTCGCGGTTCGACAGCCACCAGAGCTCGCTGCCGTCGGCGACCAGAAGATTGAAGCCGCTGTAGCTGCCTTTGAGCGTTTCCGTCTTTGTTACGAAATCTTCCGGGTTCAAATCACTCAAGAGAAAACCCGTCACCAGCGCTCCCCGCGATTCCACTGCGCGCGGCTCGCGGCCGCCGCGATAGTTGGTGACCGCGGCGAAGCGCCCGCCGCGCGACACGCCCATCCAGGTGCCGCCGGCCTCCAGGTCCCGCCCGGCGAGGATCGCGGGCCGGTCCTGCCAGAACGCGGCGCGCGCCGCGGGGCGGGCATGGAACTCGTCGCGGTTGGCCGCGACGATCAGGGGAAAGTCAGGATGCTTTTGCCAGGCGAGCAGGATCAGGCACATTCCGGGCTTTCAGCTGCTGGAAGAGCTGGAAAGCCTGCTGTGGCTTTTCCTTCTTGTGCACCACCGCGCCGACCGCCTGGATCATCGCCACCGGGTTCTCGGACTGGAAGATGTTGCGCCCCATGTCGACGCCGGCCGCGCCCTGGTCGAGCGCCTTCCAGGCCATGGTGAGGGCGTCGAGCTCGGGCAGCTTCTTGCCGCCCGCGATCACGATCGGCACCGGGCAGCCGGCGCAGACGCGCTCGAAGCCTTCTTCCACGAAATAGCTTTTCACGTAATGCGCGCCGAGCTCGGCGGCGATGCGCGTGGCGAGGCCGAAGTAGCGCGCGTCGCGCTTCATCTCGGCGCCGACCCCGGTGACCGCCATGGTCGGGATGCCTACGCGGTTGCCCGTGTCGATGAGCTGGATCAGGTTCCTGATCGACTGGTGCTCGTACTCGGCGCCGATGTAGATCTGCGTGGTGATCGCCGCCGCGTTCAGGCGGATCGCGTCTTCGATATCCACCGCGATCGCCTCGCGCGAAAGCTCGGTGAGGATGCTCTGGCCGCCCGAGCAGCGCAGCACCACCGCGTTGGTGGCCGAGGGCGGGATCACCGTGCGCAGCGCGCCGCGCGTGCACATCAGCACGTCGGCGTACGGGATCAGCGGCACGATCGAGAGGTCGATGCGCTCGAGACCCGTCGTGGGGCCCTGGAAGTAGCCGTGGTCGAACGCGAGCATCACGGTGCGCCCGGAGGCCGGGTTGAAGATGCGCGCGAGGCGATTCTGCATGCCCCAGTCGAGCGCGCCGCCGCCCTTGACGTAGAACGGCCTGTTCAGCTGCGGCACGCCGATGCCGAAGTCCTTGCCTTCGCGGATGTCGTCCTTGTCTGCCATGGCGATTACGATACCACCGAATAGGGCAGGGACAGGATTTCGAGCGCGGGCCCCTGGGCGCTCGCGCGGATCGGCGAGCGCGATTCGACCGCCGCGACCTGCAGCACGGCGAGCGACTCGCCGCGCGCCGAATTCACCACGGTGCCGGCCGCCTCGCCGGGCGCGCCGTCGCTGTACAGATCCCGCCCCGGCTCGAGCGGCGCGCCGCGCAGCCGGTACATGCGCCGCTTGACCGCGCCGCGATACTGCGCGCGCGCGATGATTTCCTGGCCCGGATAGCAGCCTTTCCTGAAGTCGACGCCGCCCGCGAGCTCGAAGTTCACCATCTGCGGCACGAACTGGTCCTGCGTCGCCTGCGCGATCAGCGGCCGGCCGGCGCGGATCTCGGCGAGCGTCCAGTCTTCCGCCGCAGCATCGGCGGCAAGCGCTTGCGCGCTCAGGCACAGGACCCTGTCCGCGTCGATGCGCACCCTGATCCTGCCGGGCTCTTGCGCGATCGCGAGCTCCCCCGCGGGCGTCGCTTCGCCCCAGAGCCCGTATTGCCCCCATTGCCCGCTCGCGTCCGCGATCCTGACCCTGGAGCGCAGGATGAACATCGAAAGGCGCTTCGCCACCGCCGGCACGAGATCGCGCGCCAGCTGCAGCAGAAAGCCGTCGGCGACCGGGACCACCAGGAAGGTCGCGAGCAGCCTGCCTTTCGCCGAGCACCAGCCGGCATAGCGCGCATGCCCCGCCAGGCCCTCGATGTCGTTGCTGAGCTGCGCGTGCAGGAAGGCGCGCGCATCCTCGCCGCTCGCCTCGAGCAGCCCGTACTGTTCCAGTTTCGCGATGCTCATGCGGTGCAAAGTAGAATGCACGATTTTATTCGCTTCCCTTGCTGAAGACCCTCTTTGCGCTGGTCTTTTTCGGCATGCTCGCGGCGGCCGGCTACTGCCTGTGGTACGCGGTGACCCCGGTGCCGGTGGCGGCGCTGCCCGCCCAGTTCGAGATCCCGCAGGGCGCGCGTTTTCGCGGCGCCGCGCGGCGCATCGAGGAGGCGGGGATCGCGGTGGGCGCGCTGCGGTTCGAGATCCTGGCGCGCGCCCTCGGCCGCGACCTGGGCATCAAGGCGGGGAGCTACGAGCTCGCCGCGGCGCCTACGCCGCTCGAATTGCTCGACAAGCTGACGCGCGGCGACGTGACGCAGGACGAGGTCCGCCTCACCGAGGGCTGGACCTTCCGGCAGCTGCGCGCCGCGCTCGACGCGAGCCCCTCGCTGCGCCACGACAGCAAGGGGATGGACGACGCGCAGCTGCTGAAGAAGCTCGGCGCCGCCGAGCCGCATCCCGAAGGGCTCTTCTTTCCCGATACCTATCTCTTCGTCAAGGGCACCAGCGACCTGCACGTGCTCAGGCGCTCCTACCAGGCGATGCAGCGGCACCTCGCGCGCGAGTGGCAGGCCCGCGATCCGGCCTCGCCCTACGCCTCGCCCTACGCGGCGCTCACCATGGCTTCGCTGGTGGAAAAGGAGACCGGGCGCGCGGCCGAGCGCGAGCTGATCGCAGGCGTGCTCGTCAACCGCCTGCGCGCGGGCATGCTGCTGCAGGTCGATCCCACCGTGATCTACGGGCTGGGCGAGAAATTCGACGGCAACCTGAAGAAGATCCACCTGCAGACCGACGGGCCGTACAACACCTACACCCGCGCCGGCCTGCCGCCCACGCCGATCGCGGCGCCGAGCCTGGCGTCGCTGCGCGCGGCGCTCAAGCCGGCGAAGACCGCGGCGCTCTACTACGTCGCGCGCGGCGACGGCACGAGCGAGTTCTCGCGCACGCTCGAGGAGCACAACCGCGCCGTGCGAAAATACCAGCTCAATGCCGGGCGCTAGCCGACGCGGTCGCTTCATCACGCTCGAGGGCGTGGACGGCGCCGGCAAGTCGACCCACCTCGAATGGATCGCGGCGCGGCTGCGCGCTCCCGGGCGCGAGGTGGTGGTGACGCGCGAGCCCGGCGGCACGCCGCGCGCCGAGCAGCTGCGCGCGAGGCTGCTCGCCGAGAAGATGGACCCGGTGGAGGAAGCGCGGCTGATGTTCGAGGCGCGCGCCGACCACGTGCGCAAGGTCATCCGGCCCGCGCTCGAGCGCGGCGCCTGGGTGCTGTGCGACCGCTTCACCGACTCCACGCTCGCCTACCAGGGGGCGGGCAAGGGCGTGCCGCGCGAGGTGATCGACGCGCTCGCCCGGGAAGCCCACCCCGGCCTGCAGCCGGACCTGACGCTGGTGTTCGACGCGAGCTACGCGGTCAGCAGCCAGCGCCTCGCCGCCTCGGGGAAAGCCCTGGACAAGTTCGAGTCCGAGGGCGGCGGCTTCTTCGATCGCGTGCGCCAGTCCTACCGGGAGCTGGCGAGCGCCGAGCCCGGACGGGTGCGGCTGATCGACGGCTCGAAGCCGCCCGAGGAGGTCAAGGCGCAGATCGAGAAGACTCTCGCATCGCTGTGAGCGCGATCCTCTCCGAGCTGCAGCAGGGCGCCTGGGCGCGGCTCACCGCGAAGCTCGCGCGCCTGCCGCACGCCCTGCTGCTGCACGGCGCGCCGGGCGTGGGCAAGCTCGCGCTCGCCGAGCGCTTCGCGCAGCTGCGGCTGTGCGAGGGGCGGGGGGAGGGCACGCAGCCCTGCGAAAAATGCGACGCCTGCCGCTGGTTCGCGGCCGGCAACCATCCCGACGTGCGCTTCGTGGAGCCCGAAGCCCTCTCGCGCCACGCGGC
>JBFLYF010000102.1:0-9779 GCA_040756795.1 Pseudomonadota bacterium | reverse complement strand
GCTCGCGAGCGCGGTCACGCCGCACATCCGCACGCTCGAAGCCGAGGAAGCGCCCTCCGCGGGTGCGCCCTCCGCCGGGTCGCCGCCGCCGGCCGGCCACCGCATCGTGATGCGCTTCGAGCGCGAGTCCTGGGTCCAGATCCGGGACGGCGAGGGCAGGATCCTCACCTCCGCGCTCAACCGCGCGGGCACCGAGCGCAGCGTCGAGGGCGAACCGCCGTTCGATCTCGTGATCGGCAACGCGCAGCACGTGCGGCTCTCGTACGACGAGCAGCCGATCGACCTCGCGCCGCACGTCAAGGTCGAGGTCGCGCGCTTCACCCTGCGGTGAGCGGGATGCCGCCGGCGCGCAGGAGCTCCACGCAGGTCATGGTCGGCGGCGTCGCGATCGGCGGCGGCGCGCCGATCGTGGTGCAATCGATGACCAACACCGACACCGCGGACGTGGAGGCGACCGCGCGCCAGGTGGACGCGCTCTGGCGCGCGGGCTCCGAGCTGGTGCGCATCACGGTCAATACCCCGCAGGCCGCGGCCGCGGTGGCGCCGATCCGCGAGCGGCTGGATGCGCTCGGCTGCGGGGCGCCGCTGGTGGGCGACTTCCACTACAACGGCCACAAGCTGCTCGGCGCGTACCCGGACTGCGCGCGCGCGCTCGCCAAGTACCGCATCAACCCGGGCAACGTCGGCAGGGGCGCGAAGCGCGACGAGCAGTTCGCGACCATGATCGAAGTCGCGCTGCGCCACGAAAAGCCGGTGCGCATCGGCGTCAACTGGGGCAGCCTCGACCCGGAGCTGCTGGCGCGCTTGATGGATGAAAATGCACGGCTTTCCGAGCCCCTGGATTCCCTTGCGGTCACCCGGGAAGCCGTCATCCGCTCCGCGCTCGAGTCGGCGAAGTACGCCGAGGAGCTCGGCCTGCCCGCCGAGCGCATCGTGATCTCCTGCAAGATGAGCCAGGTGCAGGACCTGGTCGCGGTCTATCGCAGCCTCGCCGCGCGCTGCCGCTACGCGCTGCACCTCGGCCTCACCGAGGCGGGCATGGGCTCCAAGGGCATCGTCGCCTCGAGCGCGGCGATGGCGGTGCTGCTGCAGGAGGGCATCGGCGACACGATCCGGGTCTCGCTCACGCCCGAGCCGGGGGGCGAGCGCACGCGCGAGGTTCAGGTGGCGCAGGAGCTGCTGCAGACCATGGGCCTGCGCGCCTTCAGCCCGATGGTGAGCGCCTGCCCGGGCTGCGGCCGCACCACCAGCACGGATTTCCAGGCGCTGGCGCAGAAAATCGAAGCCTCGCTGCGCGAGAACATGAAGCAGTGGAAGACGCGCTACCCGGGCGTCGAGAACCTGCGCGTCGCGGTGATGGGCTGCGTGGTGAACGGCCCGGGGGAGTCGAAGCACGCCGACGTCGGCATCAGCCTGCCGGGCACCAACGAGGTGCCGGCCGCGCCGGTGTACGTCGACGGCGAGAAGACCGTGACGCTGAAGGGCGGGCGAATCGCCGAGGAATTTCAGGCGATCGTCGAGGACTACGTGCGCAGGCGCTATGGATCCGGCTCCGCCCCGGCGCGTGCGAAAAACATCAAGATCAAGGCGGTTTGAAAAAAGTCAAGCCAGCGCTGCTGCGGGGCTTCGATCAGGAGTACCTGCCCCAGGACCAGCTGCGGTTCAACGCGCTGGTGGACCTCGTGCGCCGCAACTTCGAGCGCTACGGGTTCCTCCCGCTCGAGACGCCCTCGGCCGAGCGCAAGGAGGTGCTGACCTCGAAAGGCGGCAGCGAGAAGGAGATCTACGCGCTCGCGCGCCTCGCGGCGGGCGACGACGAGGACGAGGCGGCCACCAGGGGCGCGCTGCGCTTCGACCTCACGGTGCCGCTGGCGCGCTACGTGGCGATGCACGAGCGCGAGCTCGCGTTCCCGTTCCGCCGCTACCAGATCCAGCGCGTCTGGCGCGGCGAGGCGCCGCAGGCGCGCAAGGGCCGGTTTCGCGAGTTCTACCAGTGCGACATCGACATCATCGGGCGCGACAGGCTCGGCATCCTCGCCGAGGCGGAGATCCCGAGCGTGATCTACAGCGTGTTCACCGAGATGGCGATCGGCGAGTTCCGCATCCGCATCAACAACCGCAAGCTGCTGAAGGGCCTGCTGCACGAGCACGGCGTCGCCGACGCGAGCGCCGCCGCCGTGCTGCGGGCGCTCGACAAGGTCGACCGGGAGGAGAAGGCGAAGATCCTCCAGGACATGAAGAACGAGGGCGTCTCCGCTTCGTCCGCCGCGGAGCTGCTCGCCCTCCTGTCTGAAAAAAGAGGCACGAACGAAACCCTGGACATGCTGGAGAAGATGCCGGGCCGCAACGAGCTGCTGCACGATGGCCTGGCGGAGGCGAAGCAGGTCGTGGCGGCGGTCCGGCAGTTCGGCGTTCCCGAGTCGGCGTTCTGCATGGACCTGAGCGTGGTGCGGGGCCTGGACTACTACACCGGCACGATCTACGAGACCACGCTGGCGAAGTACCCGGAGCTCGGCAGCATCTGCTCGGGCGGCCGCTACGACGACCTGGCGAGCCACTTCACCGAGACGCGGCTGCCCGGCGTCGGCATCTCGATCGGGCTGACGCGGCTGTTCTCGAGGCTGCGCGAGGCCGGGCTGCTGCGAGCGCCCGAGCGCACGCCCGCGGAGGTGCTGGTGACGACGATGGAGGGGCAGGGAATCGGCGCCTACCTGGAGTTCGCCCGGCGGCTGCGCGGCGCGGGGATCAATACCGAGGTCTACCTCGAGCCGGCCAAGCTCAGGAAGCAGCTCGAGTACGCCGAGAAGAAGGGCTTTCGCCTCGCGGTGATCGCGGGCGAGACCGAGTTCGCGAGCCGTTCGGTGCAGCTCAAGAACCTGGCGACCCGGGAGTCGCTGACCTGCGCCGCCGGGGAGCTGGTCGAGTCGGCGCAGGCGATCCTGAACAATCGAGAGGCGCTTCGCAGCTAATGGCATACGACCTGGAAGAGCAGGAGCAGCTCGCCGCGCTCAAGGCGTGGTGGAAGGACAACGGCACGCTGCTGCTCGGCGTGCTCGCCGCGGCGGCGATCGCGTTCGCCGGCTGGCAGGGCTGGCGCAACTGGCAGGCGGGCGAGGCGCAGCAGGCGGGCGCGCTCTACGAGACGCTGGTGAAGGCGCTGCAGGCGGGCGACGCCAAGGCGGCGCGCGACGCGGGCGGCACGCTCGCCGAGGGCTTTCCGAGGACGCTCTACGCCTCGATGGGCGCGCTCGCCGCGGCGCGCTTTCATTTCGAGCGCGGCGAGCTGAAGGACGCGAAAGCGCAGCTGCAGTGGGTGCTCGAGCGCTCCTCCTCGGACGAGCTGCGCGACCTCGCGCGCCTGCGGCTGGCCGCGGTGCTGCTCGACGAGAAGCGCTACGACGAGGCGCTCAAGGCTCTGGAGGCGAAGCCCGCGGCGCCGCTCGAGGCGCAATATGCCGCCCTGAAAGGCGACATCCTGGTGGCGCAGGGCAGGCGCGAGGAGGCGCGCGCCGCGTATCGGCTGGCGCTGGAGAAGTCGGGCGCGCGCGGCGGCGGGCTCCGCGAAAGCCTGCAGCTGCGGCTGGACGCGCTGGGAGGCTAGGTGCCGCGCCGGCTCCTCATCGCGCCGCTGCTCGCCCTGCTCGCGGCGGCGCTCGCCGCCTGCTCGAGCATGCCGAGCCTGAATCCGATGGACTGGTTCGGCGGCAAGCCCGGCGGGCCGAAGCCCGCGGAGCTGCCGGCGCTGACCAAGGCGCAGGGCGTGCGCGTGCTGTGGTCGGCGAGCATCGGCGCCGCCGACGAGTTCGTGCTCGCGCCGGCCCTGTCCGGCGACAGCGTGTACGCGGCGGGGCGCGGCGGCGCGGTGGCGAGCTTCGATGCCGCGAGCGGCAACGCGCGCTGGCGCGTCGCGCTCGGCGCGCGCCTCTCGGCGGGGGTCGGCAGCGACGGCGCGCTGGTGGCGGTGGCCTCCGACGAGGGCGAGGTGTTCGCGCTCGAGGCGAAGAGCGGGGCGCTGCGCTGGCGCACGCGCGTCTCGAGCGAGGTGCTGGCGGCGCCCAAGGTCGCCGAGGGGCTGGTGCTGGTGAGGAGCGCCGACAGCCGGATCTTCGCGTTCGGCGCCGAGGACGGCAAGCGCCGCTGGGTCTACCAGCGCGCCGCGGCGGCGCTCAGCGTGCGCTCGCCGGCGGGGCTCACGCCGCACCAGGGCTCGGCCTACGCCGGCTTCTCCGGCGGCAAGCTCGCCGCGATCGCGCTCGCCAACGGCAGCGTGCGCTGGGAGGCGACCGTGGCGCTGCCCAAAGGGGCGACCGAGCTCGAGCGCGTCACCGACCTGGTCGGCGACCCGGTGGCGCAGGGGCGCGAGGTCTGCGCGGCGGCCTTCCAGGGGCGCGCCGCCTGCTACGACGCGCTGAACGGCAACCTGCTCTGGTCGCGCGAGATGTCCACGCTCACCGGCATCGCGCTCGATGCGCGCTACGCCTTCGTCGCCGACGCGAAGGGCGCTGTGCACGCGCTCGACCGCAGCAACGGCCGCAGCATCTGGAAGCAGGACCGGCTGGCGAACCGGCGGCTGTCGCTGCCGCTGCCGCTCGGCACCGAGGTCGCGGTCGGCGACCTGCAGGGCTACGTGCACTTCCTCGCGCGCGAGTCGGGCGCGTTCGTCGCGCGCGCCGCCACCGACGGCGGCGCGATCCGCGCCGCGCCGCTCAGGCTCACGGAGGGCTTCGTCGTCCAGACCCAGAACGGCGGCCTCTACGCCTTGAACCTTCGGTAATGCATGAAACCTGTCATCGCGCTGGTGGGTCGGCCGAACGTCGGCAAAAGCACCCTTTTTAACCGTCTCACACGCCGGCGCGACGCGATCGTGGTCGACGTTCCCGGCGTGACGCGCGACCGCCACTACGGCGAGGGCCGGCTCGGCGCGCGCGCCTTCATCGCCATCGACACCGGGGGCCTCGCGCCCGAATCCGCGGAGAGCATCTACGCCGACATGGCGCTGCAGACCGAGCAGGCGATCGTCGAGGCGGACGCGGTGGTGCTGATCACCGACGCGCGCAGCGGCCTCGCGCCGGGCGACCGGGCGATCGCCGAGAAGCTGCGGCGCCTGAAGCCGCGGGTCTGGGTGGCGGTCAACAAGGCCGAGGGCCTCGATCCGGACGCCGCCGCCGCGGAGTTCCACGAGCTCGGCCTGGGCAAGCCGATGGCAATCTCGGCCGCGCATGGCGGCGGGGTTGGGGATCTGCTGGGTTTCGTTCTGGAGGAATTTCCCTCCCAGAGGGAGGAAAAAGAAACCGAGAGTGAAAAGCACCCTCGCATCGCCGTCGTCGGGCGGCCGAACGTCGGCAAGTCGACGCTCGTCAACGCGCTGGTGGGGGAGCAGCGCGTGATCGCGCACGGCGAGCCCGGAACGACGCGCGACGCGATCGAGGTGCCGTTCGAGCGCGGCGGGCGGCGCTACACGCTCATCGACACCGCGGGCTTGCGCAAGCGCGGCAAGACGGGCGGCGAGGTCGAGCGCTTCTCGATCGTCAAGACGCTGCAGGCGCTCGAGGCCGCGAACGTCGCGGTGCTGGTGCTGGACGCGGCCGAGGGCATCAGCGAGCAGGACGCGCACGTCGCGGGCTACATCCTGGAGCGCGGCCGCGCGCTGGTGGTGGCGGTCAACAAGTGGGACGCGGCCGAGCGCGCGGCGCGCGAGCGCGTCAAGGCGGAGCTCGCCTGGAAGCTCGGCTTCCTCGGCTTCGCCGAGACGCTGTTCGTCTCGGCGAAGAGCGGCAAGGGCGTCGCCGAGCTGATGCGCGCGGTGGACGCGGCGTATGCCGCGGCGATGGCGAGGCTTCCGACCCCGCGGCTGACGCGCGCGCTGATCGCGGCGGTCGAGCGCCAGGCGCCGCCGATCCGGCGCGGCTACGCCCGCCCGAAGATGCGCTATGCGCACCAGGGCGGCGCCAACCCGCCGCGCATCGTGATCCACGGCAACTCGCTGCAGCACGTCAGCGATTCGTACCGGCGCTACCTCGAGGGGTGGTTCCGCGAGCAGTTCAAGCTCACGGGCACGCCGCTGCGCATCGAGCTGCGCACCGGGCGCAACCCCTACGCCGGCCGCAAGCGCTAGATGTTGACGATGACAACATTTGTGGAGCACAATGTTGTCGATGCCAACATCTGCGCGCGCCTACCATCACGGCGATCTCTGCGCCTCGGTGCTGCGCGCCGCCGGAAGACTCCTGGAAAAACAGGGAGTTGAGGGGCTCAGGGTGCGGGAGCTGGCGCGCCGCGCCAAGGTCTCGCACAACGCGCCCTACCGCCACTTCGCGGACCGCGACGCGCTGCTCGCGGCGCTCGCCGTGCAGGGCTTCGAGGAGCTCGACGCGTGGCTGCGCCAGGCGGCCGGCGCGGGCGGGCTGCGCGCCATGGGCGAAGCCTACGTGCGCTTCGCGCTCGAGCGCCCGCAGCGCTTCCGGCTGATGTTCGGACGGCGGCTCGCGCGCGCGAAGCACGCGCGGCTGCGCGCGGCCTCGCGCGAGCTCTTCGGCCGGCTCGCGGGCGCGCTCGCCGCGCGCGTGCCCGGGGCGCAGGACGCGCGCCCCGCCTCGCTCGCGGCCTGGGCGCTGGCGCACGGGCTGGCGCTGCTGCTGCTCGAGGACTGCATCGCCGGGGAGGCCGCCGGCGCAGGCCGCGCCGGGCTCGTGCGCGCGGTGCTCGGCTCGGTGCGCTTCGCGCTCGGCGCGCCTCAGGACTCGGCGTAGCGCGCGAACGCGGCGGCGCAGCCGGCCCGGTCGGCCGGATCCACGCGGCAGCGCAGCAGCCGGAACACCGGCTTCGCCGCCCCGGCGGCGATACTCGGCGCGTAGGCGCTCCAGAGGGTGTGGGCCTGGCGCGCGGCCCCGCTCGCCAGATAGCCCGCCATCGCCGCCATCAGCAGGTACTCGCGGCCGCTGCGCCGCAGGTCGGGCTGGGTCGCGAGCAGCAGCGCGGCGAGCTGCGCCGTGCGCGCGGCATCGCGCGCCGCGACCGCGTCGTAGAGCGCGATCCAGCGGCGCTGGAACTCGTGCAGCCGCGCGAAGCAGGGCGCCGCGCCGATGCGCTCCCAGACCGCGCGCGCCTCGGCGCCCGGCAGGTACGGGTTGAGCGCGCTCGCCACGTGCAGCGCGCTGTGCAGCCAGACGTCGCGCTCGGCCGGCTCGCGGCATTCGAGCAGGCGCAGCTTCACGATCTCGAGGTCCTTCTGCAGCAGCGTCGGCACGCTCTCCGGCTCGGGCGCGCGCGCCGCGAGCAGGAAGTCGCGCGCATAGCGCGCAAGGCGCGTGTTCTCGACACGCTCGAAGCTGCCCGCGCCCTTGTGCAGCGGGTTCACCGGCCGGCGCGCCGCGCCCGGCTGCAGGAAATCGAGCACCGGCACCGGCGCGGTGAGCAGCGCGACGACGTCGGTCGCGCTGCGGTCGAGGAAGCGGTGGCGCGCCGCGTTCAGGTCGAGCACCGGGTAGTAGTCGGAGTTCGCCGGCATGCCGTAGCTCGCGAACAGCGGCTCGAGCGTCGCGCGCTCGCCGAGGAAGCGCGCGTCCAGGTCCCCGGGCGCGAGCACGTGCACGCTGAACAGCTCCTTGGCGAGCCCGGGGTGCTCGAACACCGCGGCGGCCGGCCGCGGCGGCAGCGCCCGCTCCCCGGCGATGATCAGCAGGTCGTGGTCGCTCGCCGCGTACACGGCGTAGTGCGGGAACACCTCGCCGAGCGCGCGCATCACCGAGGCGAGCAGCGAGGCGTCGATCTCGTAGAGCTGGAACCACTGCACGAGGATCCCCCCCGGATTGAGGTGGCCGCGGATGCGGCGGTAGAACTCGACGCTGAACAGGCTCGAGACGCCGCTCACCCAGGGGTTCGAGGGCTCGGAGATCAGGATGTCGTAGCGCCGGTTGCGCGTCGAGAAGAAGGTCTTGGCGTCGTCGATCAGGATCGCGCCGCGCGGATCGGCGAAAGCCGCGGCGTTGCGCGGCGCGAAGCCGCGCGCCGCCTCGGCCATCGCGGCCTCGATCTCCACGGTCTCGACGCGCTCGATCGTCAGGCTCTGCAGCAGGGTGTGCGTGGTGAGGCCGGTGCCGATGCCGATCACCGCGGCGCTCCTCGCCCCGGGCTTGAGCGCGAGCGGCAGCGCCGCGGTGAGCACCATGGTGATCTCGTCGGAGCCGCGCTCGCCGTCGCGCGCGAGGTTGATCGAGCCGTCGGACTTGCCGTTGGTGCGGATGCTGACCGCCTCGGGGTACTGCACCAGGTGCACGGTCGCGGTCTTGCCGTCCTTCTTGTAGAGGATGCGCGCCTCGCGCGAGGCGGCGAGCTCGCCGTGGCGGAACACGCCCGCGGTCATCTTGTGCGCGTCGAGCTCGAAGGCGAGCGTCACGGGCGCGAAGGCGAGCACGCAGGCCGCGGCCGGCCAGGCGAGCCGCCGGCGCAGCGGCGCGGCGCGCGCCAGCAGCACGAGCCCCAGGCCCGCGTCGAGCAGCGCGCCCAGCTCGAGCGTGCCTTTCAGCCCGATGAGCGGCAGCCCGCCGTGCACCGCGAGCAGCACGCCGGCGATGCCGCCGAAGGTGTTCGCGGCGTACACCCGGCCGATCGCCTGCTCGCCCGCGCCGGAGCGCAGCAGCGCGCCGGTGATGAGCGGCAGCGTCATGCCGGCGCAGAAGGTCGCCGGCAGCATGACGAGCGCGCTGATCGTCTGCCCCGAGAGGTTGAACAGCACGTAGCCCGCGTCGGTGCGCGCGAGCGCCCCCATGAGCGATTCCATCAGGCCGAAGGAGAGGTCGTAGACCGGCAGCGTGGCGAGCGCGAGCAGGCCCATCGCGAGCTGCACCCCGCCGAGCAGCCTGAGCGGGCTCGGCGCGGCGTCCACGCGCCTGCGCACCGCGAGGCCGCCGAGCGCGAGGCCGAGGATGAAGGTCGAGAGCATCAGCTCGAAGGAGTGCGTCGAGGCCCCGAGCACGAGCGAGAGCATCCGGATCCAGCAGATCTCGTAGACGAACGAAGCGAGCCCGGTGAGGAAGGCGACCGCGAGCAGCAGGGGCGCGGTCCGGTCCGCTTCCCCGGCCGCCGTCTTTTCGATCACGTGGTGGCGCGCGGGTCTCGCGAGCGCCGCGACCACGCCCGCGATCGCGAGATTCAGGATCCCCGCGGTGCGCAGCGTTCCGGGCAGGCCCGCCCAGGCGATCAGCACGAAGCCGCTCGCCAGCACGCCCGCCGCGGCGCCCAGGCTGTTGGCGAAATAGAGCATCGCGATCGCCTCGCCGCTCGAGCCGGGCGCCGCGCGCGCCAGGCCCGCGCTCATCAGCGGGAAGGTGGCGCCGAGCAGGATCGACTGCGGCAGGATCAGCGCGCAGGAGATCGCGAGCTTGGCGGCGAGCGCCAGCCAATCGACGCCCAGGGTCGGCAGCAGCGCGGCGTAGGACCAGTCGGTCGCGGCGGCGAACAGCTCGTGGAAGACGAGCGCGCAGGCGCCGATCACCGCCTCGACCGCCGCGTAGGCGGCGAGCGGATTGGAAAGGCGCGGCGAGAAGCGCGCGGCGAGCGCGGCGCCCGCCGCCATCCCGCCCATGAACACCACCAGCACCAGCGACTGCGCGTACGCGGCGTGCCCGAGGTAGAGCTTGAGGTAGTGCGTCCAGACCGACTCGTAGATCAGGCCCGCGAAGCCGGAGGCGACGAACAGGGCGTAGAACGCGGCTCGCGGCGCCATGGCGGCGCTTATATCATGGGGCGCGCATGAGCGCGCACGCCCGGCTCGCCGCCTA
>JBFLYF010000101.1:0-9788 GCA_040756795.1 Pseudomonadota bacterium | reverse complement strand
CGCGGGGCTCTCCGCACCTGCGATCGCGGCGCCGATCCGTGCCATCCTCGCCTCGCAGGAAAACGTCACCGTGCTGATGGGCGAGGCGGAGCGCATCGAGCTCGCGCGCCGCGCGGTGGTGCTGGAGGACGGCGCCGAGCTCGCCTACGACCGTCTCGTCGTCGCCACCGGCGCGGCGCACAGCTATTTCGGCAACGACGCCTGGGCGCCCTACGCGCCGGGGCTGAAGACGCTGGAGGATGCGCTGGAGATCCGGCGCCGCGTGCTGCTCGCCTACGAGCACGCCGAATGGGAGACCGACCCCGCGAGGCGCGCCGCGTGGCTCACCTTCGTGGTCATCGGCGGCGGCGCGACCGGCGTGGAGCTCGCCGGCATGTTCGCCGAGATCGCGCGCCACACGCTGCACGGCGAGTTCCGCCGCTTCGAGACGCGCAACGCGCGCGTCGTCCTGGTGGAGGCCGCCGAGCACGTGCTCGGCACCTACCCGCCCGACCTTACCGAGAAGGCGCGCCTGCAGCTGGAGCGCCTGGGCGTCACGGTGTGGCTCGGCCGGCCGGTGACCGGCGTGGATGCCGAGGGCGTGCAGCTCGGCGCCGAGAGGCTCGCGGCGAAGACCGTGGTCTGGGCCGCGGGCGTCGCCGCCTCGCCGCTCGGCGCGACGCTCGGCGTGCCGCTCGATCGCGCGGGCCGCGTCATCGTGGAGCCGGACCTGACGGTGCCCGGACACCCGGAAGTGCACGTGATCGGCGACCTCGCCTCGGTGCCGAGCCATCACCCGCCGATCCCCGGGATTGCACCCGCGGCGAAGCAGATGGGGCGTTATGCCGCCCTGAATATCTTGAGAATCCTTCGGGGAGAAAAAACAAGACCGTTTCAATACAAAGACTACGGCATGCTGGCCACCATCGGGCGCAACAAGGCGATCGCGCTCATCGGGCGCTTCAAGCTTTCGGGCTACATCGCCTGGCTGCTGTGGCTGGTGGCGCACATCTTCTTCCTGATCGGCTTTCGCAACCGCGTCGTGGTGCTGCTCGACTGGGCGTGGGCGTACTGGACCCTGCAGCGCTACGCGAGGATCGTCATCGGGCGCGGCAAGGGAACCTAGCGTCCCCAGAGCCACGCCGCGCCGCGCACGCCGCTCGAGTCGCCGTGCACGTTCCTCGCGAGGCGCGTGGCGACATGGTCCGAGAAGACGTAGCGCTCCCAGAGCTTCGGCACGTTCGGGTAGAGGCTCTCTGCGTTCGAGACCCCGCCGCCCAGCACGATCACGTCCGGGTCGAGGATGTTGATCACGCCGGCGAGCGCGCGCGCGAGGCGCTCTTCGTAGCGGCCCATGTCCTGGTCTCGCTGCAGCGCGGGACCTGAAAGATAGGTCTCGACGCAGCCCTTGCGGCCGCAGTAGCAGTCGCGCAGCGGCAGGTCTTCGCCGGCGGGCAGCGGCAGGGGATTGTGGCCCCACTCGCCCGCGATCGCGTTCGGGCCGGTGAGCACCTTGCCGCCCACCACCACCCCGCCGCCCACGCCGGTGCCGAGGATGACGCCGAACACCACCTGCGCGCCCCTGCCCGCCCCGTCCACCGCCTCCGAAAGCGCGAAGCAGTTGGCGTCGTTGGCAAGCCGTACCTCGCGCCCGAGCGCGTTCTCCAGGTCCGCTTTCAGCGGCTTGCCGATGAGCCAGGTCGAGTTCGCGTTCTTCACGAGGCCGGTGACGAGCGAGAGCGCGCCCGGGATGCCGACCCCGACGCTGCACTTCGCGCCAAGGTTTCCTTCGATTTCGAGAACCAGCCGGCAAACCGCGTCCAGGGTTCCCGCGTAGTCCCCCTGCGGCGTGGGGATGCGCCTTCGGGCGAGCGCACGGCCCTCCGGGTCGAGCGCCAGGGCCTCGATCTTGGTGCCTCCCAGATCGACCCCGATTCGTGTATAATTCGTCGTGAGGTTTTCGTTTCGCGTCATCCGGTTAGCGCGTCTTTTTCAAATCTGCCTGAACCGGTTGGAAGCATCGCTTCCCAGGCCGATTGTTCAGGAGTTTGTCATTAAAACGTCGATCGACTCCGGTGCCGAGCCAGGGCAGCAGAAGCAGGCGCCCTCCGCGCCGCGCAAGCCACGCCAGGTGCCCTACCCGCCGCGGCCGATGATCCGCCCTACCGGCACGCCGGCGCCTGCGCCGCGCCCGAACAAGCAAGGCAAGCAGCCGGCAGCCTGACTCGGCTGCCCTTCTATAATCGGCCGATGAACGGCCGGCGAGGGGTCGTGCCCTGACGACCGAGCATTTCGACGTGCTCGTCGTGGGCGCCGGCCTCTCCGGCATCGGCGCGGGCTGCCACCTGCTGAGGCGCTGCCCCGGCCGCACCTGGGCCATCCTCGAGGGCCGCGATGCGATCGGCGGCACCTGGGACCTGTTCCGCTATCCGGGCGTGCGCTCCGACTCCGACATGTACACCCTCGGCTACGCCTTCCGGCCGTGGCGGCGGCCGCAATCGATCGTGGGCGGGCCGCAGATCCTCGAGTACCTGCGCGAGACCGCTGCCGAGCACGGCATCGACCGCCGCATCCGCTTCGGCCACCGCGTGCGGCGCGCCGACTGGTCCTCGGCCGAGGCGAGGTGGACGGTGGAGGCCGAGCGCGGGGATGGCGCGGAGCCGGCGCGCCTGACCTGCGGCTTTCTCTTCGTCTGCTCCGGGTACTACAAGTATTCCGCCGGCTACACGCCACGGTTCCCCGGCACGGAGCGCTTCGCCGGGCGCATCGTGCACCCGCAGCAGTGGACCGCCGACATCGCCTACGCCGGCAGGCGCGTGGTGGTGATCGGCAGCGGCGCCACCGCCGTGACGCTGGTGCCGGAACTTGCAAAGGCGGCGGCGCACGTGACCATGCTGCAGCGCTCGCCCACCTGGTACGTGGCGCGGCCCTCCGAAGACCCCATGGCGAAATGGTTGCGCCGCTGGCTGCCCGAGGCGCTCGCCTACGGCCTGACGCGCTGGAAGCAGGTGCTGCTGCAGCAGTATTTCTTTCGCCTGTGCCGGCGCAACCCGGCGCGCGCGAAGCGGCTGCTGCTCGGCGCGTTGCGCCGCCACCTCGGGCCGGACTACGACATCGCGGCGCATTTCACGCCGCGCTACGGCCCCTGGGAGCAGCGCCTGTGCCTCGTCCCGGACGCGGACCTGTTCCGGTCGATCCGGCAGGGAAAGGTCTCCGTCGTCACCGACCAGATCGAGACCTTCACCGAGAAGGGCATCCGCCTCGCCTCGGGCGCCGAGCTCGAGGCCGACCTCGTCGTCACCGCGACGGGCCTAGACCTGCAGGTGCTGGGCGGGATCGGGCTCGACGTGGACGGCAAGCCGGTCGAGCCGCCGAAGCTCTTCAACTACAAGGGCCTCATGTACGGCGGCGTGCCGAACCTCGCGTCGATCTTCGGCTACACCAACGCGTCCTGGACGCTGAAGTCCGACCTCGCCTGCGAGTACGTGTGCAGGCTGCTGAATCACATGGAAAAGCACGGCTACGCGTGGTGCATGCCGCGCAACGACGACGCCGCGCTCGGCGCCGAGCCCTGGGTGGACTTTTCCTCGGGCTACATCCAGCGCTCGCTGCACCTCTTCCCGAAGCAGGGCTCGAAGCCGCCCTGGAAGCTCAACCAGAATTACGCCCTCGACCTCCTCACCCTCCGCTTCGGCCGCATCGACGACGGCGTGATGCGCTTCGCCTGATGGCGGCCGATTACGGCGCGTTCGACTACGTCATCGCGGGCGCGGGCAGCGCGGGCTGCGTGCTCGCCAACCGCCTCTCGGCCGATCCCTCGGTCTCGGTGCTGCTCTTGGAAGCCGGCGGCAAGGACGACTGGTTCTGGATCGACGTGCCGGTCGGCTACCTCTACACCATCGCCAACCCGCGCACCGACTGGTGCTACCGGACCGAGCCCGATGAGCACCTCGCCGGGCGCTCGATCCACTACGCGCGCGGCCGGGTGCTGGGCGGCTGCTCCTCGATCAACGCCATGATCTACATGCGCGGCCAGAAGGAGGACTACGACCACTGGGCGGCGCTCGGCAACGAGGACTGGTCCTGGGACGCGGTGCTGCCGGTGTTCCGCAGACTGGAGGATTACGAGCACGGCGCGGCCGACGGCTACGGCGCGGGCGGCGAGCTGCGCGTCGAGGACCCGCGCGTGCGCTGGGAGATCATCGAGGCCTGGCGCGAGGCCGCCGCCGAGTGCGGCATCCCCGCGGTGAAGACCTTCAACCAGGGCGACAACTTCGGCTGCGCCCTCTTCCAGATGAACCAGCGCGCCGGCCGGCGCTGGAGCGCGACCAACGCGTTCCTGCGCCCGGTCCTGCACCGCAAGAACCTGACTGTTCTGACGAATGCTTTTGCTCAAAAGGTGGTCTTTGACGGAAAACGGGCAGTGGGAATCGAGTTCGCGAGGGGAGATGAAATTCTTCTGGCAAAAGCGAACCGGGAAACCATTCTTTCGCTCGGCGCCATCGGTTCGCCGCAGATTCTTCAGCTTTCCGGGGTGGGACCCGAAGAAGTCCTCAGAGAGCATCGAATTCAACCCATTCAAGTTCTTCCCGGCGTCGGCGAGAACCTGCACGACCACCTGCAGATCCGCATGCAGTACAAGGTGAAGAACGTGCGCACGCTGAACGAGCTCGCCAACAGCTGGTGGGGCAAGGCGGCGATGGCGCTCGAGTACGTCTTCCGGCGCAGGGGCCCGCTCACCATGCCGCCGTCGCAGCTCGGCGCCTTCGCGAAGAGCGACCCGTCCCAGCCGACGCCGAACATCGAGTGGCACGTGCAGCCGCTGTCGCTCGACAAGTTCGGCGATCCCCTGCACCCCTTCCCGGCGATCACGCCGAGCGTGTGCAACCTGCGCCCGACCTCGCGCGGCTGGGTGCGCATCAGGTCGCCCGACCCGGCGGCCTACCCCGAGATCAAGCTGAACTATCTCTCGACGCCGGAGGACCGGAAGGTCGCCGTCGACGGCATGCGCTTTACGCGCCGGATCATGGCCGCGAAGGCCCTGGCGAAGTACGAGCCGGAGGAGTTCAGGCCCGGGATTTCGATTTCTTCGGAAAAAGATCTTGAGAAGGCGGCAGGTGAGCTTGGCACGACCATTTTTCACCCGGTCGGCACCTGCAGGATGGGCAGCGATCCCATGGCGGTCGTGGACGACCGGCTGCGCGTGCTCGGCGTCGACCGGCTGCGCGTGGTCGACGCTTCCATCATGCCGCGCATCACCTCGGGCAACACCAACGCGCCGACCTACATGATCGCCGCCAGGGGAGCTGACATGATCCTTACAGCGAAAACTTGAACCCTGCGTCGCCGCCCCAATCTAACGCTGCGGTAGAATCCGTGCCCACTCTGGAGACAAGTACATGAAAAGAATAGTCCTTCTGATCGCCACGAACTTCGCGGTACTGCTGCTGCTGTCGGTGGTGATCAGCCTGCTCGGCATCGACCGCTCGCTCGCCCAGGAGGGCATCCAGGTCGTGCCGCTGCTCATCATGGCCTCGATCTTCGGCTTCGGCGGCGCGTTCATCTCGCTGCTGATCTCAAAGCCCATGGCCAAGTGGTCCACCGGCGCGCAGCTGATCGACGGCACCGAGGGCACCACGCAGTACTGGCTGGTCGACACGGTGAAGCGCCTCGCCGAGCGCGCCGGCATCGGCATGCCGGAGGTCGCGGTCTACGAGGGCGAGCCCAACGCGTTCGCCACGGGCGCCTTCCGCGATTCCGCGCTGGTGGCGGTCTCGACCGGCCTGCTCGAGTCGATGAGCCGCGACGAGGTCGAAGCGGTGCTCGGCCACGAGATCGGCCACGTCGCCAACGGCGACATGGTGACCCTCACCCTGATCCAGGGCGTGCTGAACACGTTCGTCATCTTCCTGTCGCGCGTCATCGGCTACGTCGTCGACCGCATGATCCTCAGGAACGAGCGCGGCGAGGGCATCGGCTTCTTCGTCACGGTGATCGCGAGCCAGATCGTGCTCGGCCTGCTCGCCTCGATGATCGTCGCCTGGTTCTCGCGCCAGCGCGAGTTCCGCGCCGACGCGGCGTCCGCCAGCCTGCTCGGCACGCCGCAGCCGATGGTCGCGGCGCTGACGCGGCTGGGCTCGCTGCAGCCGGGCGCGCTGCCGCAGGCCTACCAGGCCTTCGGCATCAACGGCGGCCCGGGCTGGGCGGCGCTCTTTTCCACCCACCCGCCGATCGAGCAGCGCATCGCCGCGCTGCAGGCGCGCGCCGCCGGCCAGGTCGCCTGAAGCTGCCCTTCGTCGTCCTGCTGACCGTCCTCGGTCACGCAGGCTTCGTGGGCAGCCGCGTCACCGTCTCGCTCTCGGCGATCAGCCAGGGGGCCTCGCCCGCCACCGTGGGCGTGCTGATGGCGCTGTACGCCGCGGTGCCGATGCTGCTCGCGGTGCACGCCGGGCGTCTCATCGACCGCATCGGGCCCCTGGGCCCGCTCGCCGTCTCCGGCCTCGTGCTCGCCGCCGGGATCCTGCTGCCCTTCGCCTGGCCCGCGCTGCCGATGCTGCACGCCGCGGCGGTGGTGATCGGCACCGCGTTCATGCTGCAGCACATCGCGCTCAACCACGTGGTCGGCTCGATGGGCGGCCCGGCCGAGCGCGCGGTCAACTTCAGCTGGTTCGCGCTCGGCTTCGCGATCAGCGGCTTCCTCGGGCCGCTGCTCGCGGGCGTCGGCATCGACACGGTCGGCCACCGCAGCGCGTTCCTGCTGCTCGCCGCGTTTCCCGCCGCGGGCGCCGCGCTCCTGCTCTGGAAGCGGCCCGCCGTGCCCGCCGGGCAGGCGCGCGCCGAATCCGGGCGGCACAGCGTCGCCGACCTGGTGCGCGAGCCGCGTCTGCGCGCCGCGTTCGTCTTCAGCGGCCTGCTCGCGATGGGCTGGGACCTGTACACCTTCGTCCTCCCGATCTACGGCTCGCGCATCCAGCTCTCGGCCTCCACCATCGGCATGATCATGAGCACCTTCGCGCTCGCCACCTTCGCGGTGCGCCTGGCGATGCCGAGCCTCGCGCGGCGGCTGCGCGAGTGGACCGTGGTGACGGCGGCGCTCGTCATCGCGGGCTTCGCCTACTCGCTGTTTCCCTTCTTCACGCAGGTGCCGCTGCTGATGGCGCTCTCGTTCCTGCTCGGCCTCGGGCTGGGCTGCGCGCAGCCGATGATCATGGCGCTGCTCTACGCCGCCTCGCCCCCCGGGCGGCAAGCCGAGGTGGTGGGCGTGCGCACCACGCTGCTCAACGCGAGCCACACCTTCCTGCCGCTCCTCTTCGGCGCGCTCGGCACCGCGCTCGGCATGGGGCCGGTGTTCTGGTCGATGGCGGGACTGCTGCTCTCGGGCGGCTGGCTCGCCGGCCGCAGGCGCTAGAATTCCGGCCATGGTGCGCCGCCCCGGGCTGACCCAGTTCCTGATCGAGCGCCAGCACGCCGGCCGCATCAACGCCGACCTGCGGCTGCTCGTCGAGACCATCGCGCGCGCCTGCAAGGCGATCAGCACGCGCGTCAACAAGGGCGCGCTCGGCGGCGGCCACGGCTCGGCCGGCACCGAGAACGTGCAGGGCGAGATGCAGAAGAACCTCGACGTGCTCTCCAACGAGATCCTGCTCGAGGCGAACGAATGGGGCGGCAACCTCGCCGCGCTCGTCTCGGAGGAGATGGAGGACGTGAAACCGACGCCGACGAACTATCCGCGCGGCGAGTACCTGCTGCTCTTCGACCCGCTCGACGGCTCCTCCAACATCGACGTCAACATCTCGGTGGGCACCATCTTCTCGGTGCTGCGCTGCCCGAAGGGCGCCGAGCCCGACGAGAAGGTCTTCATGCAGCCGGGGCGCAGCCAGGTCGCCGCCGGGTTCGCGGTCTACGGCCCGACCACGCAGCTCGTCATCACCGTGGGCGACGGGACCTACGGCTTCACGCTGGATCGGGAAACGTACACGTTCGTGCTGACCCAGAACAGGATCAGGATCCCGGACGACACCGCGGAGTTCGCCATCAACGCCTCGAACATGCGGCGCTGGGAGCCGCCGGTGAAGCGCTACATCGACGAGTGCCTCGCGGGCAAGGACGGCCCGCGCGGCAAGGACTTCAACATGCGCTGGGTCGCCTCGATGGTCGCCGACGTCTACCGCGTGCTCTCGCGCGGCGGCATCTTCATGTACCCGCGCGACTCGAAGAACAAGGAAGGGCGCCTGCGCCTCATGTACGAGGCCAATCCCATGGCCTTCATCGTAGAGCAGGCCGGCGGCGCCGCCACCGACGGCAGGATCCCGATCCTCGACGTGCGGCCGCAGCGCCTGCACCAGCGCGTGGCGGTGATCCTGGGGTCAAAGAACGAAGTCGAGCGGGTGACTTCCTACCACTCCTAGAGGGACTTGCTGCGGGATAAACCGCCGGGGGCGCCCGCGCCCCCGGCAGGAAGTGCGGTTACTTGAGGTGCTTGTTGACCAGCTTGGTCATCTCGAACATCGAAACCGTGCCCTTGCCGCCGAACACCGGGCGCAGCTTGTCGTCGGCGTTGATGTTGCGACGGTTCTTCTTGTCCTGCAGGCCGTTGCGCTTGATGTAGGCCCAGATCTTCTTGGTGACTTCGGTGCGCGGCATCGCGTTGCTGCCGATCACCGCCCCGAGCGTCGCATCCGGGTGCATCGGCTTCATGAACGCGGCGTTCGGCTTGCGCTTCTTGCCAGACTTCTTTTTCGCCATCTGATTTCTCCTCTGAATCGATCGAAACTTGAGCGTTGGGATCCCGAAATTCCTCCCGCCATCGGGCAGCGGTGGCCGAACAATGCCCAATCCCGAGGGGCATGTCAATCGGCGCGAGTCAATTTTTCCCTCTGAAATCGAGCCAGGATTCGAGTCCCTGCGCGTTCAGCTCGATGTCGAGCGCGAACACTTCAAGCAATTTCTCGGTCGAAAGACGCCATTTATGCCTCGCGTGCTCCTCGAGCAGAATCGCGCTAACACCTTCGACCAGCAGACGTTTCCGCTCTGCGCCCGCGCCGCGGTGCCGCTCGGCCAGCTCGGCGTGGGCGTCGACCAGGCGGTGCAGGTCGGCGGCGAGGCCCGCCGGATTCGCCAGGCGGCCGAAGTGCGTCACGTAGAGCGCGCGCGGGTCCCAGGCGAGCATGCGGTCGATCGAGCGGTGCAGCGCGGGCGGGTCGAACTGGGAGGGGCTGGTGGTCGGAAAGGCGAACTGCCGCCCGTCCTGGTCGAGCTCGCGGTACGAGATGCCGAAGGTGTCGCCGGCGAAGAAGTGCCCGGTGCGCGAGTCGCGGATCACGACGTGGTGGCGCGCGTGCCCCGGCGAATCGAGGAACAGCAGCTCGCGCCCGGCGAGCGCGAGCACCGTCCCCTCGGGCGTCTCGAGCACCCGCTCCCTCGCCACCGGCAGCACCTCGCCGTAGACGCGCCGCGCCTCGGCGGCGCCGTAGATCGCGACCGTCGCCTGCACGAGCCGCGAGGGATCGACCATGTGCCGCGCACCCCGCGGGTGCACCGTGAGGCGCGCGTTCGGCAGGCGCGCCATCAGCTGCCCCGCGCCGCCGGCGTGGTCGAGGTGCACGTGGGTGAGGATCACGTAGTCCACGCTCCCGGGCGAGAGGCCCTGCGCGGCGAGCGCCGCGAGCACGTGCGGCACGGCGTGCGCCGTGCCGGTGTCGACGAGCGCCGCGCGCCCGTCCTCGACCAGCAGGTGGATCGCGGTCTGCATCCTGCGGTCGTAGACGCTGTCGACCGCGCTGATGCCGTGCCCGTAGTCGAAGACGCCC
>JBFLYF010000100.1:0-9884 GCA_040756795.1 Pseudomonadota bacterium | reverse complement strand
GGGCCGTGATTCTATCGGCCCGGGCCCGGGCCCCCGAGGCGCGCCCGGATTTCGGGCAGCAGGCGCGCGGCGCGAGCCGTGAACGCCTCGAGCGAAAACCGCTCCAGGTGCGCGCGCGCCCGGCGCGGATCGGGCCGCGGCTTGCCCGCGAGGAGCTCATCGAGCAGCCGGCGGAAATCCGCGCCGCCGTCTTCGCGCGGATCGCGGTAGAGATACCCGGTCTCGCCTTCGATCATGGTCTCGGTGAAGGGCGGCGCCGCCACCGCGAGCGCGGGCAGCCCGCAGGCCTGCGCCTCGATCACGTTCAGGCCGAGCGCTTCCTTCTCCGGCAACCCGGTCATCAGGTAGTCGAGCCCGGCATACGCCGCGGCCACGTTCTGCTGGTGGCCCCAGAACCGCGCCCGCTCGCCGAGCGGACGGAGCGCGCGCCTGAAGTCGCGCACCGACGCGTAGCCGCCGGCGCCGAAGATCTCGAGATTGACGCCGGCGCGCGCCGCGATGAGCGGCGCGAGGATCGCGAACTGCGCCGGGAACTGCTTGATCGGCGTGAGGCGCGAGACGATCCCGAGCGCCAGCCCCGGCCGCCTTTCGTATGCAATCGGCGCTCGACCGAGATGGATCCGCTGCAGGATCCTGTCCCGCAGCTTGCGGCGATCAAAGTCGTACTCCGAGGTTGCCCGAAGTCCCTCGTCGGCCCTGCCGCGCAGCTCGGCCACGCCGTAGAGCGGCTCCTCCCACGCCGGCGCGCCGATCGCGCGCAGCCCCTCCAGCACCCAGCCGGAGACCGGCAGCACCAGGTCGTGGCGGTCGAAGGCGCGCGGATCGCGCCCCTGCGGCGGCATGTGCGCCACCGCGGTGCGCAGGTGCCGCGGGTCGGCCGCGAGCGCCGCGGGCAGCGGGCCGTGCCCGAGCAGCCAGGCGCGCTCGCGCGGCAAGCTGGCTTTGATCTCGCCGGGGCTGGTGACCGGGATGATTTCGGTCCGTCTGGCCAAGTCCAGCCTGGGCCAGTAATGCGCGTCCCGGTGCACGAACAGCGTCGTCGGCACCCCCAGCCGCTCGAGCGCGCGCGAGAGGAACGCGGTGAAGACCTCGCCGCCGCCGAGGTGCGCTTGCAGGTTGATCTGCCAGGCGCGCATGCTCACGCGCTCACCGAGCGCAGCCGCGCCTTCAGCCAGCGGCCGGCGATTTTTCGCCTTTGCTTGATGTCTGCTGCATGTTTCCAAAGCAGGCGGAAAAAGCCTTCTTCGTGCAGCCTGCCGTACCAGGCGCGCCGTGCCGCCGGGTCGGGATGGCGCTCGATCAGGTGCATGACCGAGAGCGCGCCGTCCACCAGCTGCCAGCCGATACCCCTGGCAAGCTCGGGCGCCTTCACTTCGTTTCGCACGATCGCCGCGAGCTGGCGCGCGTTGTAGATGGTAGAGGGGATCATGCGCTCCATCTGGCGCGCGAGCGCCTCGGGCGAAGGGCGCCGCACCGGCAGCCGGTAGTAGTAGCCGGGCTCGGGATCGAACTGCACGCGCCCGGCGCGCAGCAGCGCGCGCGTCGTCCAGATCACGTCCTCGTGGATGAGGCGCGGCACGAAGCGAAAGCGATGGTGCTCGATGAACTCGCGCCGGTAGAGGTGCAGCCACACCATGTGCGGCAGAAACCGCGCCTCGAGCCGCGCGCGCAGCCACTCGGCGCCCGAAATCACGTCCGTGGCCGCGATCCCCGAAAGGATCGGGCGGTCGGGCTCGCGGCCTTCACGGTGATAGAAGCCGTTGCCGAGCAGCATGTCCAGGCGGCCCGCGCGCGCGCGCTCCAGCCAGCGCGCGTAGGTCCCGGGCGCCACGAAATCGTCCGAGTCCGCGAACGCGATCCATTCGCCGCTCGCCTGCGCAAGGCCCGTGTTCCGGGCCGCCGAAAGGCCGCCGTTCTCCTGCCGCACAACGCGCAGATTGCGCATTTGCCCCGAATATCGCTCGAGGATCGCGGGCGAGGCGTCGGTAGAGCCGTCGTCCACCGCGATGATCTCGAACTCGCCTGGCGGCAGGGTCTGAGCAGAAAGGCTATCCAGGAACCGGGGCAGGTACCTCTCTACGTCGTACACCGGTGCGATCAGGCTGAGCTTCAGCATGCAAGGCGGTGTCTCTCGAGCCAGAGCAGCAGCACGACGAAGGTATAGGCGAGCCGGCGCGAGCCTCGGCCATGCAGGGCGGAGTTCCACAGCGCGCGCACCGCGTCGGCGCGCAGGAAGGGCGCGAGCGTTCCTGCCCGGTCGATCGCGCCCTGGGCCGCCTCGCGCCAGGCGCCGGCGAACAGCTCCCCGAGCGGCACCGAGAAGCCGTGCTTCTCGCGCTTCCAGGCCGCCTCCGGCAGGTGGCGCGCGGCGAGCGCGCGCAGGATCGCCTTGCCCCCGCCCGCATCGAAATGAACGCTCGCCGGCAGGCCGAGCACCGCATCCAGCACCGGGTTGCCGAGCATCGGCACGCGCGCCTCCAGGCTGTGCGCCATGCTCGCGCGGTCGGCCTTGGCGAGGCAGTTCTCCGAGAGGTAGGTCCACAGGTCGGCGCGCATCAGGCTCGCCGTGTCCATGCCATCGGCGAGCGAGCGCCATAGTCCGAGCGTCGCTTCCGGCCGCGCGCGCTCGAGCGCCTCGGGCTCGAGGTAGCGCCCGAGGCTCTTGCGCCCGCGCTTCCAGGGCCCCAGCTCCACGCGCCGGTAGTGGATCAGCTCCTCGCCATGCAGCGTGCGGCGCATGAGCGCGCCGGGCAACATTCCCGCCTCCACGAGGCGCCGCGCCAGGTCCTGCCCCGGCCACGCCGCATGGTCGGCGGCCTGGTCGGCGAAGCGCGCGTAGCCGCCGAAGAGCTCGTCGCCGCCGTCGCCGCTCACCGCCACGGTGACGTGCCTGCGCGTGAGCGCCGAGAGCGCGCTCGTCATCACGTACGCGGGATCGCCGAGCGGCTGATCGAGCCCCTGGACCGCGGCTGCGAACGCGGCGCCGTCGATCGAGGGCGCCTCGAGCACGTGGTGACGGCAGCCGTGCGCCCGAGCGATCAGCTGCGCGTAGGGCGTCTCGTCGAACCCGGCCTGCGCGAAGGCCATGGTGAAGGTCTCGGGCGCGCGCGCGCCGGCCTCGGCCATGTAGTGCACCATGAGCCCGGAATCGATCCCGCCCGAGAGGAACGCGCCGAGCGGCACGTCGGCGACCAGCTGCCGGCGCACGCTCTCGCGCAGCGCCATGTCGACTCTAGCGATGATTTCCTCGCGTTCCGGGGTCTTGTCTTCCCTCACAGGAAATTCCCAGTACCGGGAAACCGAAACCTTTCCCTGTTGCCAACGCAGGAAGCTCGCCGGCGGCAGCTGCCGCACTTCGGCGAGGAACGATTGCGGCGCGAGGCACACCTGGAAGGCGAGGTAGTCGCGCAGCGCTTCATAGTCGATCTGCAGGGGAAAGCCGCGCAGCGCGAAGAACGGCGCGAGCGTGGAGGCGAACGCGAAGCCCTCGCGCGCCGCGTAGAAGAAGGGCTTTACGCCGAGCCGGTCGCGCGCCGCGAAGAGCGCCCGCTCGCGCGCGTCCCACACCGCGAAGCCGAACATGCCGTCCAGGCGCGCGGGCAGCGCCTCGCCCCAGGCGGCGTAGCCGTGCAGCAGCACCTCGGTATCCGAGCGCGTCGCGAAGCGGTGGCCGAGCGCCTCGAGCTCCGCGCGCAGCTCACGGAAGTTGTAGATCTCGCCGTTGTGCACCAGCACGTAGCGGCCGTCGGGCGAGCGCATCGGCTGGCGGCCGCCCTCGGGATCGATGACGCGCAGGCGCGTGGTGCCGAGGCAGGCCGCGCCCTCCTCGAAGAGCCGCTGCTCGTCCGGGCCGCGCGCGAGGATCGCGCCGAGCGCGGCGCGCGCGTCCCGCTGCCAGGGCGTCGCGATCAGGCCGAGGATGCCGCACATGGCTTGCGCCGGTAGAGGTATTCGTCGTTGCCCGAGCCGAACAGCCCGGAGCGCCGGCGCACGTTCTGCGCCACGCGCTCGAAGCCGAGCGGCTCGAGCAGGCGCGCGACCTCGCCGGGGGAGATGGATTCATAGGGATAGCCGCCGATCCAGTCGCGCACGTCGTGGCGGAAATCCATGCCGCGCTTCTTCTCGTATCCCGCGATGTGGGTGCGCAGCCGCTTTCCGCGCAGCAGGAGGTAGGCTCCGAACAGGCTCACGTAGAGCTGCTCGGCGCGCGCCTGCTGTCTCGGCGTCGCGTTGACGTACCAGCGCTTGATCCTTTTCCACATCCCGCAGTAGCGCGTCTTGCCGTAGAGCGCGACGGCGAGCAGCCCGCCCGGCTTGACGCGCCCGGCCGCGGCGCGCAGGGCGCGATCCAGGTCGCCCGTGTGATGCAGCACGCCCCACGAATACACGACGTCGAAGCTGCCGACTCCGTCCTTGTCGAGGTCGAACACGCTCAGCTGGCGCACCGTCGAGGCGCGCCCGTGCCAGAACCGCTCCAGCACCGCCCTGGTCGCCGAGACCGACTCCGGATCGAGATCGATCGCCACGACCTCCTCCGCGCCGAGGCGAAGCGCCGCGAGCGCGTGCAGGCCCGAGCCGCAGCCGATATCGAGCAGCGACCGGCCGCGCAGATCCTGCAGGCGGAGCAGCTCCGCCAACCGCTTCTGCGCCGCGGCGATGCGCTCCTCGTCGATCAGCTGCGCGTAGCTTCGCCAGTTGGCGCCGAATCGGAAGCGCTCAGCTCCCACGCCGGCCTCCCTCGGCCGCGATGCGCTCGTACGCCGAAATCACCGCGCTTTGCGCGTAGCGCGACAGGTCGGCGCGCGCCGGATCGGGGCGCCGCGCGAGCGCGCGGGCGATCGCCGCCGCGAGCGCCACGGCGTCGCCTGGCGGCACAAGGCACTCCGGCAGCGCCGCGCCCAGGATCTCGCGCGGGCCCGAAGGGCAGTCCGTGCTCACCGCCGGCACGCCCAGCGCGAGCGCCTCGATGATCACGTTGGGCAGGCCTTCATGATCCGAGCAAAGCACGAGCAAATCGGCGGCGGCGATCCACGGGTACGGATTCTGCTGGAATCCAGCCACCTGCACCTGGTCCTCGAGCCCGCGCTCGCGGATCATGCGCTCGAGCGCCGGCTCGGGGTCCGCGAGCAGCACCAGCCGGTGCGGCCGGTTCACCCGGGCGAACGCGTCGAGCAGCAGGTCGTGCCGCTTCTGCCCCGAGAAGCGACCGACATGCACCAGGTAGGGACGCTGAGGTCGTTCGACCTGCATTTCTCCCAGACGCTTGATCGCAGCAAAATCAAACGGATTTGGAATGACTTCGATCCGGGATGGCTCGACGCCGGCCGGGCCGCGCAGGTCGTCGGCGACGCCCTGCGAGACCGCGATAAGCGCACGGCCGCCGTACATGCTGCGATAGCGAGCGATGCGCCGCGCCGCCGCGGAAGGCGAGCGCGCGGCGAGCCGCGCGACCTCCGCCGAGAGCGTGTTCGCGATGCGGCACCAGTGCGCGGGCGCGCGCGCGAGCAGCGCGACCTCGTCGGCGAACGGCAGCGTGGAGACGAGCAGCTGGAATTTGTCTTCCTTTTCAAGACTGTCGATGAGCCGCCGCAACCTGCGTGCCGCGAGATGCTTTCCCAGCCATCCCTTGCTCGCCTTCCGGCCTTCCCGCGTGAGCGCATGCAGCGTGACGCCCGGCGGAACCGCGTGCGCCACGACGTGCTCGAGCAGGATGACGTCGAGCCGGTGGCCGCGCCCGGCGAGCCCCGCGGCGGTGTTGAGCACCGCTTTCTCCGCACCGCCGCCCGCGAGGTTCGTGAGAACGAAGCCGATCCTCATGGCGCGCTCGCGCCGAGCGCGCGCTCGACCGCGCCGAACACCGCCTCCACCGCGATCTCGCCCATCGGCGTTTCCGTGGCGCAGGGGTAGGGGCGCGGGTGGTCGACCGGGTGAAAGCACGGGTGCTCCAGCGGCCGGAGCAGCCGGCTCGGCGAGTAGCAGTGATACAGCGCGACCAGCGGAATGTCGAAGCAGCCCATGAGGTGCGTGGGTCCCGTGTCCACCCCCACGTACAGGTGGGTGCGGCTCATGAGCGCGGCGCTCTGGCGCAGGCTCACCCTGCCCGCGAAATCGGCGCAGCCGCCGAGCTGCGCCGCAAGCCGCCGCGTGCGGCCGCGATCCTCGGCGCCGCCGAAAAGCAGGAAGCGCGCTTCGGGCCAGCGCGCCCGGATCCTGCGCGCGAGCTCGGCAAAGCTCTCGAGCGGCCAGTCGCGATACGCCTTGGTGGGAAAGCTCGCCACCTGCAGCCCGATGCGCGGCTCGCCGGCGATCGGGGCAAGCTCGGACTCGGCCCATCGCGCTTCGGCCTCGGTCACCCGGTAGGCGAGGCGATAGCCCGCGTGCGGCACGCCGATCGCGTCGGTGAGCCGCAGCGCGAGGTGCACCGAATGCGCCGCCTGGAACGCCGGCGGCTCCACCGCGCGATAGAGCCGGCGGTTCAACCGCTCGTCGGCCTGGCGAAAGGCGACGACGCGCCGCGCCGCGCGCAGCGCGTACGCGACCAGCGGCGCGTCGAACCCGTAGACGAGGGCGAGATCGTAGGCCTTCCCGGCGAGCCAGCCGCGGGCGAGCGCGCCCGCCTTGGAGATGCCGCCGGCGCTCGCGAGCCAGGGCAGATGGTGGAGGACCTCGATGCGCTTCGGGTGGCCGAGCGCGGTGATCTCCGCCCCCGGATAGGCGGCCGCCAGCGCGCGCAGCGCGGGCGTCGCGAGCAGCGTATCGCCGATGCGGCAGACGTTGATGAAGAGGATTTTCGCCGGCGGCGGACCGCGCTCAGGCAAGATCGCCCCGGAAGAAGCTGTAGTTGCGGCCCTCGACGTGGGCGAGCCGGAAGCCGGCGGCCCTCACGGCCTCGACCACCCGCTCGGTCTCGGCGAGCGCGCGCGCCGTGACGCCGTGGTGAAACTCGACCAGCAGCTGGCGGCACTTGCCGAGCAGGCCGCGCGCGAGCAGGTCCTCGAGCACCTCGTATTCCGCGCCCTCGATGTCGAGCTTGAGGACGTCGCAGTCCTCGCGCCCGGCCTCGGCGAGCACCTGCTCGAGGTCGGTCGTCGTCACGCGCCGCGGCTCGCCGCCCGCGACGTAGGCGTGGCTCGCGAGCAGGCTCCCGGAGACGCCGTCGGCGCCATTGGGCAGCTGCTCGAGCGGCCGCGGCAGGTGAAAGGCGAGCGTCTCGCCCGCGCGCGTCCAGAAGGCCGCGTCGCGCAGATGCATGCCCGGCGGCGAGTGCTGCGCGCACCACGCGAGAGCCGCGGGGTTCGCCTCGACCCCGATCACGGTGCCGCCGAAGCGCGTGAGGAACGCGCTCGCGAAGCTGATGTCCCGGCCCAGACCGCAGTCGACGAGCAGCGGGTCGGCGCGCACCAGATTCCGGTCCAGCCACCAGCCGCCGTACCTCGTGCCGAGGCGCAGGTAGCCCGGCGGGAGGCGCCACTCGCGCCAGCGCCGGCCGAGGCTGCGCTTGAGCCGCTCCCAATGTCTTCGGCGCGCCGGTATCATCTCCCGCTCCAGCATGAATCTGGTCACGCTCGCGGCGTGGTGTGCCGCGCTGTTCCTCGCGGCGACGCTATTTTCGCACACGGTCGCGCTGCGCCTGATCCTGCTCTTCGCGGGCATCGCGCTCGTCGCCGCCGCCGCATTGCGCGCCCGTCTCGGCGGCGCGCAGCGGGACATCGTCTTCGCGCCGCCGCTGCTCCTGCCCTTCGCGCTCTGGGCGGCGTGGGCCGCGCTGTCGCTCGCCTGGACGATCGATCCCGGCATCACGCGCAAGGAGCTGCAGAACGAGATCGGCTACGCGTTCCTCGCGTATTGGCTCTGCTTCGTGGGGGCGCAGGCCGCGGGCTCGGCGCGCCTCGTGCTCGGCGTCGCCGCGCTCGGCGCGGCGGGGCTCGGCGCGCTCGCGGTCGTCTCGATGCAGCTCGGCCTCCCGGGCAAGCTCGGCTCGCTCTTCGGCGGGTCGGGGGCGTTCGTGAGCGCCTTGCTCATATTGTTCCCTTGCACGCTCGCGGCGGCCTGGTACGCGATGGGAAAGCAGCGGCATCGCCCGATGATCGGTGTCGCCGCGGCGCTGCTTCCGCTCTACGCGCTCGCGGGATACCTGACGCAGAACCGCATCGTCTGGGTCGCGCTCGCGGCGCAGATCGCCCTTTTTGCCGTGCTGCTGATGCTGCGCGCGCCTTCGCGGCCTTCCCCCGATCGCCGCAGCAAGGCCTTCGTCGTATCGCTGGCGGCGGCAGCCGTCACGGGTGCCGCCATGATGGCGATCAAGGTGCAGGGCGAGCGCTTCGGCTCCGGGCCCGGCGAAATGGGCCGGGATGGGCGCATCGCGCTATGGCAGACGGTGCTCGGCCGCATCGCCGAGCGGCCGCTCACCGGGTCCGGGTTCGGCCGCGGCATGGCAAGGCATGAATTGCGCAGCGAACTGGGCAATCCAACCCTCTGGCATTCGCACAACCAGTTTCTCGACACCGCGCTGCAGCTCGGCTGGCCGGGGCTCGCGCTGCTCGCGCTCCTGCTCGGCTGGACCGCGTGGCTCGGCTGGCGGCTCGCGCGCTCGGCAAGCGACGTGGCGTTCGCCTGCGGCTTTGCGCTGCTCGCGGTGCTCGCCGGCATGGTGATCCGCAACCTGACCGACGTGCTCTGGGTGCGGCACGGCGCGCTGCTCTACTGGGGAACGGTGGGCGTGCTGCTCGCCTGGGGCATGCGCGCGACCCGGCCGCCCGGGCCCGCGCGGTGAAGATCCTCGTCATCCGGCGGGACAACATCGGCGACCTGGTCTGCACCACGCCGCTGCTCGCGGCGCTGCGGCGGCGCCTGCCCGAGGCCTGGATCGGCGTGCTCGCCAACAGCTACAACGCGCCGGTGCTCGAGCGCAATCCGGACGTGAGCGCGGTCATCCGCTACCGCAAGCTCAAGCACCTCGCGCCGGGCGAATCGGCGCTCGCGGCGCTCGGGGCGCGGCTCGCGGCCTTCTGGGAGCTGCGGCAGATGAAGCTCGACGTCGTGGTGCTGGCGACGCCCGGCGCGCCCAGGCGCGGCCTGCGCCTCGCGCGCTGGCTCAAGCCCGCGAAGATCGTGCGTTTCAACGATGGCATGCCAGACAAGCAACATGAAGTCGAATTGGTGTTCTCTCTGGCAAGGTTCTTCGGCATCGAGGGCCCGGCGCCGGGGCTGGTTCTGGTGCCGGATCCCGCCGAGGTGGAGCGCGCGCGAGCGCTGCTCGCCGCGCTCCCCGGGCGCAGGATCGCCGTGCACATCAGCGCGCGGCGCCCCGCGCAGCGCTGGCCGGCCGGGCGCTTCGCCGAACTGATACGGAGGCTGCACGCCGAGCAGGGCGCGCAGGCGCTGCTGCTCTGGTCGCCGGGAGGGTCGGACGATCCGCAGCACCCGGGCGACGACGACAAGGCGGCGCAAGTGCTGCGCGAAATCGGCGCCGGGAGCGCAGCGGTTCCCTATCCGACCGCGCGGCTCGCCGAGCTCGCCGGCGCGCTCGCCGCCTGCGACGCGGCGATTCTCTGCGACGGCGGCGCGATGCACATCGCCGCGGCGCTCGGCAAGCCGCTCGTGGCGCTCTTCGGCGACTCGCCGGTCGAGCGCTGGCGGCCCTGGGGCGTGCGCCACCGCATTGTTCGGCCCGCCTCGCGCAATCTCGCCGACCTGCCGGTCGAGGATGTGCTCGCCGCCTACCGCGAGCTTGCCGCGACCGAAGCGTAGATCGCCTCCATGCGGTCGAGCATGCGCTCGTAGGAGTAGCCCTCCACGCAGTGCTTGCGCGCCGCCTCGCCCAGCTCGCGGCGCAGGCCTTCGTCCTGCGCGAGCCGCTCGATCGCGGCGGCGAGCGCCGCCGG
>JBFLYF010000010.1:0-20739 GCA_040756795.1 Pseudomonadota bacterium | reverse complement strand
GAGCAGCGAAATCGCGGCCGGCGTCACCCCGGACATGCGCGCCGCCTGGCCGATCGTCTCCGGGCGAGCGCGCGTCAACGCCTGCCGGACCTCGTGGGAGAGCCCGCGCACCTCGGCGTAATCCAGATCTGCCGGCAGCGGGCGGCTCTCTTGCGCCTCGCGCCGTGCGACCTCCACCCTTTGACGCGCGATGTACCCCTCATACTTCGCTTCGATTTCGACTTGATCTGCCACATCATTCTCGTCTGCAGTCGCATTTAGTGTAAGTGTGCGAACACTTACATCAGGCCTGCGAAGCGAATCGTAGAGCGTCAAGCCCGGGCTCGCCCAAGCGGACTTCAGCCGCTCGATCATGCGCGCGATGGCGTCGCGCTTGCGATTGAACGCATCCCAGCGCGCGTCATCGACCAGGCCGAGCTTGCGCCCGGTTTCGGTGAGCCGCTGGTCGGCATTGTCCTCACGCAGCATCAGCCGGTATTCGGCGCGGCTCGTGAACATCCGGTAGGGCTCCGACACCCCGCGCGTGATCAAGTCGTCCACCAGGACGCCGAGGTACGCCTCGTCGCGCCGCGGACACCAGGCGGGCCTGCCCTGCGCCTGGAGCGCCGCGTTCAGGCCGGCAAGCAGACCCTGCGCGGCGGCTTCCTCATACCCGGTCGTTCCATTGATCTGCCCGGCGAAGAACAGGCCCGCCACGGTCTTGGTCTCCAGCGAGGACTTCAGATTCCTCGGATCGAAGTAGTCGTACTCGATCGCGTAGCCGGGGCGAACCAGATGCGCTTTCTCCAGCCCGCGGATCGAGTGCACGAGCTCGAGCTGCACGTCGAACGGCAGGCTGGTCGAGATGCCGTTGGGATAGACCTCGCTCGTGGTCAGCCCTTCGGGCTCGAGGAAGATCTGGTGGCTCGCCTTGCCGGCGAACCGATGGATCTTGTCCTCGATCGAAGGGCAGTAGCGCGGGCCCACGCCCTGGATGACCCCGGTAAACATCGGCGAGCGGTCCAGGCCGGCGCGGATGATCTGGTGCGTGCGCTCGTTGGTGTGCGTGATCCAGCAGGGCAGCTGCGCCGGGTGCATCTCGCGGCGCCCGAGAAACGAGAACACCGGCTCGGGCGAATCGCCCGGCTGCTGCTCCATGACCGAAAAATCGATCGTTCTGCCGTCGAGCCGCGGCGGCGTGCCGGTCTTCAGGCGCCCTACGGGCAGCTTCATTTCCCTCAGACGCGCCGCCAAGGTGAGAGCCGCGGGGTCGCCGGCGCGGCCGGCCCGATAGTTCTGCAGGCCGACGTGCACCAGGCCGGCGAGGAACGTTCCGGCCGTCAGCACGACGCTGCGGCTGCGGAAACGCACCCCGATCTGGGTGGCGACGCCCACCGCCCTGTCGCCTTCCAGCAGGATGTCGTCGACCGGTTGCTGGAAGATCGTCAGGTGAGGCTCGCTTTCCAGCCGTCGCCGGATCGCTTGGCGGTAAAGCACGCGATCCGCCTGGGCACGGGTCGCCCGGACCGCCGGTCCCTTCGACGCGTTCAAGGTGCGAAATTGGATCCCGGCTTCGTCAGTGGCCAGGGCCATCGCTCCCCCCAAGGCGTCGATTTCCCTGACGAGGTGCCCCTTGCCGATGCCGCCAATCGACGGATTGCACGACATCTGGCCGAGCGTCTCGATGCTGTGGGTGAGCAGAAGCGTCCGGCAGCCGAGCCGCGCCGAGGCGAGCGCGGCCTCGGTCCCGGCGTGACCGCCGCCGACCACGATCACGTCGTATTCAGCCGGGAATTGCATCGAAAGGCGGCCGAATGATACGTGAATGTTCCACGGGAAACCAGGCACGTCGGCCACGATGCGCCTTGTTTCACGTGGAACAGCCGTGAGTTAGGTGAATTGCTGCAGCGCAGCATCCAGCTGCTCCATGCGACAATCGCGCCCTTTTCGCTCCCGGCCGCCAAGTGATCTCGCTTGCACGCTACTCCACCCTGCTCGGGCAGCCGGTCCTGCGCGCAACCATCGCGGCGTCGTTTCTCGGGCGTCTGCCGATCGGGATCACCGGGCTCGCGATCCTGATGCTCACGCAGGCGGCGACGCAGTCGTTCGCGCACGGCGGCGCGGTTGCCGCCTGCTACACCGCAGGCCTCGCGATCTGCGCGCCGCTGCTCGGCCGCGCGATCGACCGCTACGGGCCGCGGCAGGTGCTGCTCGCGAGCGCGTTCGCTTTCCCTGCGGCGCTGATCGCGCTGATCTTCGCGCTCGCATCGCTGCCGCCGTGGATCTCGTTCGCGCTTGCCGCGACCGCCGGGGCGTGCTTTCCGCCGATCACCGTGTGCATGCGAACGTTCTTCAAGCAGCGGCTAAGGGACGACGCATCGCTCGCCGCGGCGTACTCGCTCGAGTCCGTGCTGATCGAGACGATCTTCATCCTCGGGCCGCTGCTGGTCGCTTTCTTCGTCGCGCTGCTGTCGCCGGCCGCGGCGGTGCTCTTCGCCGCCGCCTGCGGCTGCGCAGGAACGCTCCTCTTTCGCGCTTCGCGTGGTCTCGCCGAGTGGCGCATCGAGCCGCGGCGCGCATCGAGCCTCTTCGGTCCGCTCGCCGAGCGCGGTTTCGTCCCCCTGCTTGCAGTCATCCTCTGTTACGCGAGTGCCTTCGGCTTGGTCGAGATCGGCACCATCGCCTACGCCACAGAGCAGGGCAGGCCGGCGTTCGCGGGCGTGCTGCTCGGGATCATGAGCGTGGCGAGCGCGGCCGGCGGGCTCGTCTACGGCAGCCGCAGCTGGGGCCTGCCCCTCGCGCGCCAGTTCTCGCTGGCCCTCGGCGTCATGGGCCTGGGCGTCGCGCCGCTTGCGCTGCTTGCGCCCGATTGGGTTTTCGCGCTCTGGTGCCTGCCCGCGGGACTCGCGATGGCGCCGGCGCTCATCATGCAGGCGATGCTCGTCGCGAGAATCGCGCGGCCCGAGCATTCGACCGAGGCATTCACCTGGTCGGCGACGGGCTTGCTCGCGGGAATCGGGCTCGGCCTCACCGGGGGCGGATGGCTCCTGGAGCAGGCGAGTTCGGCGGCCGCGTTCGCCGCCGCTGCCGCGACGTCGGTCGCCGCGGGTGCGCTCGCCCTGCGGCTGGTCAGGCTTGCGCGCTAGCGCTTCAGGCGGCGAGCTTCTGGTGCATGCTGCCGCGGCGGCTCTCGAGCGCCGCCGGCAGACGGCCGGCGAGCTTGCGGAACAATTCGTCGTGCGACTTCAGCTCCTCGCCCCAGAGTTTCTCGTCGACGCGCGTGATCTCCTCGAAGCGGCCCCGGTCGAACGCCTCGATGCCGCTCCAGCTCAGGTCCTCGAAGCGCGGGATCACGCCGAGCAGCGTGTCGGCGCCCTGCGCGCGGCCGCTGCAGCGGTCGACGACCCACTTCAGCACGCGCATGTTCTCGGCGTAGCCCGGCCAGATGAACTTGCCCTCGGCATCCTTGCGGAACCAGTTCACCCGGAAGATGCGCGGCGGCCTCTGCACCGCCGTTCCCATCTTCAGCCAGTGGGCGAAATAGTCGCCCATGTGATAGCCGCAGAAAGCGAGCATCGCCATCGGGTCGCGCCGCACCACGCCGACCTTGCCGGTGATCGCCGCGGTCGTCTCCGAGCCGAGCGTCGCGCCCATGTAGACGCCTTCCTCCCAGTTGCGCGCCTCGACCACGAGCGGCACCGTCGATGAGCGCCGGCCGCCGAAGATGAACGCCGAGAGCGGCACGCCCGCGGGATCCTCCCAGCGCGGATCCATGGAGGGGCACTGCGAAGCGGCTACCGTGAAGCGCGCGTTCGGGTGCGCCGCCGGCCGGCCGCAGCCCGGCGTCCAGTCCTTGCCCTGCCAGTCGGTGAGGCGCGCGGGCGGCGCCTTGGTCATCTCCTCCCACCAGACATCGCCCTCGGGCGTGAGCGCGACGTTGGTGAAGATCACGTTCTCGCGCAGCATGCGCATCGCGTTCGGATTGGTCGCTTCCGAGGTGCCAGGCGCCACGCCGAACAGCCCCGCCTCCGGGTTGATGGCGTGGAAGCGCCCGTCCTCGCCGGGCTTGATCCAGGCGATGTCCTCGCCGATCGTGGTCACTTTCCAGCCTTCGAATCCGGCGGGCGGGATCAGCATCGCGAAATTGGTCTTGCCGCAAGCGCTGGGAAATGCCGCCGACACGTAGTGCTTCTCGCCCTGCGGCGACTCGACGCCCAGGATCAGCATGTGCTCGGCGAGCCAGCCCTCGTCGCGCCCCATCACCGAGGCGATGCGCAGCGCGAGGCACTTCTTGCCGAGCAGAGCGTTGCCGCCGTAGCCCGAGCCGTAGGACCAGATCTCCCGGGTCTCGGGGAAATGCACGATCCACTTGTCCTTCTCGTTGCACGGCCAGGCGACGTCCCTCGCCCCCGGCGCGAGCGGCGCGCCCACCGAATGCACGCACGGCACGAACGCGCCGTCCTCGCCCAGGTGCTCGATGACCGCACGGCCCATGCGCGTCATCAGCTTCATGTTGACGGCGACGTAGGCCGAGTCGGTGAGCTCGACGCCGATCTGCGCGATCGGCGAGCCGATCGGCCCCATCGAGAACGGCACCACGTAGAGCGTGCGCCCGCGCATGCAGCCGTCGTAGAGCCGCGCGAGCGTCGTGCGCATCTCCGCTGGGTCGACCCAGTTGTTCGTCGGCCCGGCGTCCTCCTTGCGCGCCGAGCAGATGAAGGTGCGATCTTCCATCCGCGCCACATCCGACGGATGCGAGCGCGCGAGGTAGCTCCCCGGCCGCAGCGCCGGGTTGAGCCGGATGAAGCTTCCCGCGGCCACCAGCTCGGCGCAGAGCCGCTCGTACTCGGCCTGCGAGCCGTCGCACCAGAGCACGCGCTCGGGCTTGGCGAGCCGCGCCATCTTCTCCACCCAGTCCCGCAGCCTCGCGTGCCGCACCCATGCCGGCGGCCGGGATGCGTGGGATTCGGGGGCTGGGCGGTTGCTCATCGAGGTTGCTCCTGAAACGAAAACGGCCCTGGGCGATGCCCGGGCCGGGGGGGTTTTGGCAGGGAGAAATTTTACCGCGACGCCTCTGAGGGGCGTTATTCGAGCGAATCTCATGTCTTTACAATACGTTATCCCGCTACTTGCCGATGCAGAATCGGGCAAATATTTCCCCCAGCAGGTCGTCGGCGCTCACCCGGCCGGTGATTTCGCCCAGCGCTTCCTGCGCAAGGCGCAGTTCTTCGGCGAAGAACTCCCACTGCTCCTGCCGGCCGGCGGCAGCGGCGAGGTGCGCCCGGGCGGCGCGCAGCGCCCGCAGGTGCCGCTCGCGCGCGAGGAACACCGACTCGCCGCCCCCCTGCCAGCCCGCGGCTTCGAGGATCGCCGAACGCAGGGCATCGAGCCCGGCGCCGGTCTTCGCCGAGACGCGCAGCTCCTCGCCGCGGCGTCCGGCAGCGCCGCCCGGCACGAGATCGATCTTGTTCAGCACCCGGATGCGTGGCACGTCGGCGGGCAATTCGCCCTCCGGGGCCTCGGGGCTGGAGGCATCCAGCACCGCGAGCACGAGGTCGGCGCGCGCCATCTCCTGCCGGGCGCGGTCGATGCCGAGGCGCTCGAGCTCGTCGCGCGAGGCGCGCAGGCCGGCCGTGTCGACGACGATGAGCGGCACACCGTCGATCTGGATCGGCTCGCGCAATGCGTCGCGCGTCGTTCCGGGAATCGCGGTGACGATGGCGCGCTCCTCGCCCGCGAGCCGGTTGAGCAGGCTCGACTTGCCGACGTTCGGGCGCCCGGCAAGCACGACGTGAATCCCGGTGCGCAGCAGGCTGCCCTGCCGGCACTTCGCGAGCATGTCCTCCAGCGCGGCGCGCAGGCGCGCCAGCCGTGCCGCGGCGTCGCCGCGATGCAGGGGATCGAGCTCTTCCTCGGGAAAGTCGAGCAAGGCCTCGGTGAGCGCGCGCAGCTCGGTGAGCGCCCCGACCAGGGCATCGATCGCCGCAGAGAATTCGCCGGCGAGCGAGCGCAGCGCGCAGCGCGCCGCTTCGCGGCTCGCAGCGTCGATCAGGTCCGCCACGGCTTCCGCCTGCGCGAGGTCGATGCGGCCGTTGAGGAAGGCGCGGCGCGTATATTCGCCCGGCTCCGCGAGCCGCGCGCCGGCATCCAGCACCGCCGCAAGCAGCGCGTGCATCACTACCGGGCCGCCGTGGCCCTGCAGTTCGAGCACCGGCTCACCGGTGTAGGAATGCGGCGCCTCGAAGTACAGCGCGATGCCTTCGTCGATCTGTTCGCCGCGAGCGTCTCGGAAAAAGCAGTGCTCGGCCCGGCGCGCGCGCGGCAAGTTTCCAAGCACTGCCTTCGCGATCTCGGGCACTCTGGTCCCGGATACCCGCACGATGCCGATGCCACCGCGTCCGGCAGGCGTCGCTATTGCCGCGATCGTGTCGGCGACGACCTCAGCGCTTGCCATGGGCAGGCTTGTCGCGGTCGAACATGCGCTGGATCTGCCACTGCTGGAGGATGGAGAGGATGTTGTTGACGAGCCAGTACAGCACCAGCCCCGCCGGGAAGAAGAAGAAGAACACGCTGAAGACGAACGGCATGATCTGCATCACCTTGGCCTGCACCGGGTCGGGCGGCGTCGGGTTCATGCGCGTCTGCAGGATCATGGTCAGGGTCATCAGGATCGGCAGCACGTAATACGGGTCGAGCGCCGAGAGGTCCCTGATCCAGAGGACGAACGGCGCATGGCGCAGCTCGATCGCCGCGAGCAGCACCCAGTACAGCGCGATGAACACGGGAATCTGCACCAGGATCGGGAAGCAGCCGCCGAGCGGATTGATCTTCTCGGTCTTGTAGAGCTCCATCATCGCCTGGTTCATCTTCTGCCGGTCGTGCTCGTACATTTCGCGCAGCTTCTGCAGCCGCGGCGTGATCAGCTTCATTTTCGCCATCGACTTGTAGCTCGCCGCGGAGAGGGGAAAGAAGACCAGCTTGATCAGCACGGTGAGCAGGATGATGGCGACGCCCCAGTTGCCGGAGAGCGCGTGCAGCTTCTCCAGCAGCCAGAACAGCGGCCAGGCGATGATGGTGAGCCAGCCGTAGTCGACCACCAGGTCCAGGCCGGCCGCGGCGGCCTCCAGGCGGCGCTGCTCCTGCGGCCCGACGTAGAGCGGCACGCTCACCGTCGCGGCCGCGCCCGCGGCGAGAACGCCCGGGGTGAGCCGCACATAACCCGCGTAGACGCCGTCCTGGCGCTTGAGGACCGCGTAGTCCCGCTGCACCTTGTCCGGAGGCAGCCAGGCGGCGACGAAGTAATGCTGCACGAACGCAAGCCAGCCGTCGGCCGCCTGCTTGACGTGATCCGGCTTGCCCTTGTCGACGTCGCTCGGGCTCACCTTCTGGAACTTCTTCTCCTCGGTGTAGATCGCAAAGCCGTTGAAGCTCTGCGCGCCGAACGTCGCCGCCAGGGTGTTGGCGTCGGCCGAGGGCTTGCCGTCGTGCGTCAGCTGGAAGTAGGCGTACGGCGTCACGGCGCTCGAGCCGGAATTGCGCATCTCGAGCGCGACCTCGATCACGTAGCTGTTGCGCCTGAAGCGGTAGACCTTGTCGACGAGGAGCCCCTCGCCCCCCTCGCCGCTCAGCCGCAGCTCGAGCGTGTCCCGCCCGTCGGCGAGCGTGGTCGCGCCCGGCTGCACGCGCCACTGCGTCTGGTGGTTCGGCCCGGCCGTCAGCCCGCTTTGTGCCTCGTAGTGGTGCTCCGGGCCGAGCAGCACGAAGTTTCGGGTCGAATCGTTCGCTTCCTTGTGCCTGAGCAGCTCTACGCGCTTCAGCGTCGCGCCCAAGCTGTCGACCTCGGCGAGCAGGAGATCGGTGCGCACCGTGACGGTCTCGCTCTTCGCTGCGGCTGTCGCCGCGGCCGGCACCCCGGGCTCGGGCTTGCGCGGCGCCGCGGGGACCGGTGCGCCGGCCTGTGGCGCAGCGCCTGGCTTCGCCGGCGGCGTCGCGGGAACGCCTTGCGGGGCCTGCGCCGCGGGCGGCGGGCGCTGCTCCTTCTGCCAGGCATCCCACAGCATGAGCAGCGAGAAGCCGAAGATGAAAAGCAGGATGAGGCGCTGGGTATCCATTACTCGCGCCCGGGTACCGGGTCGAAGCCGCCCGGGTGCCAAGGCCCGCAGCGGCAGACGCGGCGCGCCGCGAGCCAGCCGCCGCGCAGCGGACCGTGCCGCCTGAGCGCCTCTTCGGCGTAGGCCGAGCAGCTCGGGTGAAAGCGGCATGCCGCCGGCAGGAGCGGACTGATGGCGTAGCGGTAGGCGCGCAGCAGCGCGAGCAGCAGCCTGTTGGCCAGCGTCCTCATCGATCCAGTCCTGCGAAGATCTCGCGCAGCCGCAGCAGCATCGCCGCGCCCGGCACCGCGCCGTACGGCGGCCGCACGAGCACGTCGAGCGCGCCGAGGCCCGCCTGCTCGAGGCGAAACGCCTCGCGGATACAGCGCTTGATTCTGTTGCGCATGCTTGCCTTTGCCGCGTGCTTGCGTGAGATGAGGATGCCCAGGCGCGGCGGCCCCGCCGGCCGCGGCGACAAATAGAACGTGTAGCCGGAGGCGCTGCGTCGCGCGCCGGAGCGCAACAGGCGCTCGAAATCGGCGCGCCGCGCGAGCCGCCTTTCTGCGCCGAGCCCGAACCGTGCCCGCTTGCCTTTCTCGAGCACCGCCCGGGACGTCGCTACACGCCGAGGCGCTTGCGGCCTTTCGCGCGGCGCGCGCGCAGCACCGCGCGTCCGCTGCGCGTGCGACTGCGCGCGAGGAAGCCATGGCGCCGTGCGCGCCGCGTCTTCGAAGGCTGGTAGGTTCGCTTCATCGGCCTGCTCGATCCGAAAAAGGGCGGTATTAGAGCCCGCGCGTTCCAGCCTTGTCAAATCTCGATTTTTTTCTTTCCGGTGCTGTGGATAACCCATTCCGGAACGGGTAAAATTCATGCTCGCCACGGCCCAAAACGAAGATGCAGAACCTCTGGCACGCTTGCCTGCGCCGTCTGGAGCAGGAGCTGCCCGCGCAGCAGTTCAATACCTGGATCCGCCCCCTGCTGCCGGAGTCCCCGGAGCAGCCCGGCGCCCTGGTCCTCGCCGCCCCCAACCGGTTCGTGATGGAGATGGTGCGCGAGCGCTTCGCCGGCCGCATCACCCGGCTCGCCGCCGAAGCAAGCGGGCGCGAGGTCGACGTCAGGCTCGTGCTGGCGCGCGCCGTGGAAGCGCCGCGCGCGGCGGCAGCGACCGCCCAGCGGCCCGAGACGCAAGTGGCCCCCGAGCGAGCGCGGCTCAATCGCGGCTTCACGTTCGAGAACTTCGTCACCGGCAAGGCGAACCAGCTGGCGCGCGCGGCCGCGCTGCAGGTGGCCGAGAACCCGGGCATCTCCTACAACCCCCTGTTCATCTACGGCGGGGTGGGCCTCGGCAAGACGCACCTGGTGCAGGCGATCGGCAACCATGTCTGTGCTGAGCACCCGCAGGCGCGCATCCGCTACAGCCACGCCGAGCAGTATGTCACCGACGTGGTGCGCGCCTACCAGCAGAAGTCCTTCGAGGAATTCAAGCGCTACTACCATTCCCTCGACCTGCTGCTGATCGACGACATCCAGTTCTTCTCCAACAAGGACCGCACCCAGGAGGAGTTCTTCTACGCCTTCAACGCGCTGGTCGAGGCGCACAAGCAGATCGTCATCACCTGCGACACCTACCCGAAGGAGATCACCGGGATGCAGGAGCGGCTGATCTCGCGCTTCGGCTGGGGCCTGACGGTGGCGATCGAGCCGCCCGAGCTCGAGATGCGGGTCGCGATCGTGCTGAAGAAGGCCGAGGCCGAGGCGCTCGCGCTGCCCGAGGACATCGCGTTCTTCATCGCCAAGCACATCCGCTCCAACGTGCGCGAGCTGGAGGGCGCGCTGAAGAAGGTGCTGGCGTTCGCGCGATTCAGCGGACGCGAGCTCTCGCTGGAGCTCGCGCGCGAGGCGCTGCGCGACATCCTGCACGTGGCCAACCGCCAGATCAATGTCGAGGGGATCCAGAAGACGGTCGCGGAGTATTTCAAGATCAAGATCTCGGACATGCACTCCAAGCGCCGCAACCGAAACGTGGCGCGGCCGCGCCAGGTAGCGATGGCGCTCGCCAAGGACCTGACGCAGATGAGCCTGCCCGAGATCGGCGAGGCTTTCGGCAACCGCGACCATACCACCGTGCTGCACGCCTGCCGCACCATCGCCTCGCTGCGCAAGAAGGACCTCGGCCTGAATCGCGACTACCACCTGCTCGAGCAGGTGCTCAAGGGGTGAATGCCTGTGCGCACATGCGGGACAGTCTGTGCATAAGCCGGCGCCGCCGCGCGGCGGGCGAAACCATCCACAGCGACACACAAGCACTCCACAAGTTGCGCAACGGCGTGCAGGCCGCGCAACTGCCGTTCGTTCCGGCATTTGCCTCCTTATACAGAAGTTGCGGCCGCTCTATTAGCAATTACTAGATAAACAAGGAACAACAATGATTCTGGTGAAAGCCAAGCGCGACGAGCTGCTGGGGCCGCTTTCCGCGGTGAGCGGCATCATCGAGCGTCGCCATACCCTGCCGATCCTGTCCTACGTGCTGATCGAGCGCGGCGCCGGGGCGCTCGCCTTCCTCGCCACCGATATCGAGATCCAGATCACCGCGCGCGGGGCGATCGAGCCTTCGAGCGAGGCACGCGCAGTGACCGTCGGCGCAAGGAAGCTCGTCGATATCCTGCGCGCGCTGCCCGAGGGGGTGGAGGTCACCCTGCAGCAGCAGGACAAGCGCATGCTGGTGCGCGCGGGCAAGAGCCGCTTCGCGCTGCAGACCCTGCCGGCGGAGGACTTTCCGCGGCTCGCCAAGCCGGCCGGGGAGGTGGCGCGCTTCGCGCTGCCGCAGAAGGCGCTGCGCAGGCTGCTCGGCCTGGTGCAGTACGCCATGGCGCAGCAGGACATCCGCTACTACCTGAACGGTCTGCTGATGGTGGTCGAGGACAAGACCCTGAAGCTGGTCGCCACCGACGGGCATCGCCTGGCGTTCGCCTCGACCGCGCTCGGCGCGCAGCTGCCGCGGCAGGAGGTGATCGTGCCGCGCAAGACCGTGCTCGAGCTCTCGAAGCTCCTCGCTGACAGCGACAGCGAGGTCGGGATCGAGCTTTCCGCGACGCAGGCCGCGTTCAGCTTCGGCACGGTCGAGCTCGTCTCGAAGCTGGTCGACGGCAAGTTCCCCGACTACACGCGGGTGATCCCGGCAGGGCACAAGAACATGCTTTCGATCAGCCGCGACGCGCTGCGCCAGGCGCTGTCGCGCGCCGCGATTCTTTCCAACGAGAAGTTCCGCGGCGTGCGCTGGGTGCTGACCGACGGCAGCCTCAAGATCGTCTCCTCGAACAGCGAGCAGGAGGAGGCCGAGGAGACGCTCGAGGTGAGCTACGCGGGCGATGCGCTCGACATCGGCTTCAACGTCAACTACCTGCTCGACGTGCTGAACAACGTCGCCGGGAGCGAGGTCGAGTGCCGCTTCGGCGACGCCTCCTCGAGCGCGCTGCTCAGCTTCCCCTCGGAGGCGGATTTCAAGTACGTCGTCATGCCGATGAGGATCTAGAGCGTGGGCGAACCCGAGAAGCAGGCCGCCGAGGCCGACGGCTACCAGGCCGACAGCATCAAGGTGCTGAAGGGCCTGGAGGCGGTGCGCAAGCGCCCCGGGATGTACATCGGGGACACCTCCGACGGCACGGGCCTGCACCACATGGTGTTCGAGGTCGTGGACAATTCGGTCGATGAGGCGCTCGCCGGCTTCTGCGACGAGATCGTGCTCACCATCCATACCGACAACTCGGTGTCGGTGCTGGACAACGGGCGCGGCATCCCGACTGGGATCAAGGAGGACGACGAGCTCAGGCGCTCGGCCGCGGAGATCGTGATGACCGAGCTGCACGCCGGCGGCAAGTTCGACTCGAATTCCTACAAGGTCGCGGGCGGCCTGCACGGGGTCGGCGTGTCGGTGGTCAACGCGCTTTCCAGCTGGCTGCGGCTCACCGTCTGGCGCGACGGCAGGGTGCACCAGATGGAGTTTGCCGACGGCGTCGCGACCGGCCCGCTGCGCGTCACCGGCACCACGGAAAAGCGCGGCACCGAGGTGCACTTCCTCGCCTCGCGCGGCATCTTCGGCGTGGTCGACTACCACTACGACATCCTGGCGCGGCGCCTGCGCGAGCTCTCCTTCCTCAATAACGGCGTGAAGATCGTGCTGATCGATCAGCGCGCGGGCAAATCGGAGGACTTCGCCTTCGAGGGCGGCGTGCGCGGTTTCGTCGAGTACATGAACCGCTCCAAGACCGTGCTGCACCCGAACGTGTTCCACGGGCGCGCGGAGAAGGACGGCATCACGGTCGAGGCGGCGATGCAGTGGAACGACTCCTACCAGGAGTCGGTGCTCTGCTTCACCAACAACATCCCGCAGAAGGACGGCGGCACGCACCTGACGGGGCTGCGCGCGGCGATGACGCGCGTGCTCAACAAGTACATCGAGGAGAACGAGCTCGCCAAAAAGGCCAAGGTGGAGACCACCGGCGACGACATGCGCGAGGGCCTCGCTTGCGTGCTCTCGGTCAAGGTGCCCGAGCCCAAGTTCTCCTCGCAGACCAAGGAGAAGCTCGTCTCCTCCGAGGTGCGTCCGGTGGTCGAGGAGATCGTCGCCGAGAAGCTGCGCCAGTACCTGGACGAGCGGCCGGCCGACGCGCGCGTCATCACCGCGAAGATCGTCGATGCGGCGCGCGCCAGGGAAGCGGCGCGCAAGGCGCGTGAGATGACGCGGCGCAAGGGGGTGCTCGACGGCATGGGCCTGCCGGGCAAGCTCGCCGATTGCCAGGAGAGGGACCCGGCGCGCTGCGAGCTGTACCTGGTGGAGGGCGACTCGGCGGGCGGCTCGGCCAAGCAGGGCCGCGACCGGCGCTTCCAGGCGATCCTGCCGCTCAAAGGCAAGATCCTCAACGTCGAGAAGGCGCGCTTCGACAAGCTGCTCGGCTCGGCCGAGATCGCCACGCTCATCACCGCGCTCGGCTGCGGCATCGGCAAGGAGGAGTACAGCCCGGAGAAGCTGCGCTACCACCGCATCATCATCATGACCGACGCCGACGTCGACGGCTCGCACATCCGCACGCTGCTGCTCACCTTCTTCTACCGGCAGATGCCCGAGCTGGTCGAACGCGGCCACATCTACATCGCGCAGCCGCCGCTGTACAAGGCGAAGCTCGCCAAGGACGAGAGGTATCTGAAGGACGAGTACGAGCTGAACGAGTTCCTGCTGCGCCAGGCGCTGGTCGACGCGGCGCTGCACCCGGCGGCGCGGCGCGCGCCGATCGCGGGCGATACGCTCGCCGAGCTCGCCAAGTCATACCTCCTGTCGGAGGCGGTCATCGAGCGGGTTTCACGCTGGATCGACCGCGACGTGCTGCTTGCGCTGCTGCGCGGCGTGCAGATCGACCTCGGCCGGCGCGACGCCGCGCACAACTCGGCCGAGGCGCTCGCCGCGGCGCTCGCCGGGAGCGGCGTGCGCGTGAACGCGCATTTCGATTCCAAGACCGAGCGCTACCAGGTGAGGATCGAGCACGCGCGGCACGGCAACGTGCGCGTCACGACGGTCGACTCGGAGTTCGTGCATTCCGGCGACTACGCGCAGATCCGGCAGACCGCGGAGATGCTGCGCGGCCTGGTCGGCGTGGGGGCCCATGTTCAGCGCGGCGAGCGCAAGCAGCCGGTGAAGGACTTCGGCGAGGCCATGAAGTGGCTGCTCGCCGAGGTGCAGAAGTCGATGAGCCTGCAGCGCTACAAGGGGCTGGGCGAGATGAACCCGGCGCAGCTGTGGGAGACCACCATGGACCCGCAGACCCGGCGGCTGCTGCGCGTGCAGATCGACGACGGCATCGCCGCCGACGAGATCTTCACCAAGCTGATGGGCGACGAGGTCGAGCCGCGGCGCAGCTTCATCGAGTCGAACGCGCTCGGCGTTCGGAACCTCGACGTGTAGCTTTTTCCTCGGGCGCCTTGTCCTTCGGCGCCCGCGGCTGAAACTCAAATCCTATTTTCCCGTCAGGCTGCTTGACGAGGAACGCCTTGAATTTCCGTCCTTTCTTGGAAACGAAGTGCGTCAGCAGGTCGGTGCGCCCGGTGGCGAGGAGCTTCGTCATCTGCTCGCGCTCGACCGGCTGCTGCAGGATCATGCGGCCGGAGCGAAAGTCGCAGCTGCGCTGGGCCCCGAGCGCCTTCTCGCACACGTACGCGACCCCGTGCTCGAAGACGCGGCCGGCGCATTTCGGGCAGGCGCCGAGCGGCTGCTGGCCGCCGAAGTCGGGCGCCTCGCCCTCGTCGCCGCCCGCGGCCTGCCCGAAGTCGAACTCGATGCGCAGGTCGTCGGTGAGCCGCAGCCCGGCCGAGAAAGGGCGCCCCTGCTTGCTGCGGAATCCCGACAGCGGCCCGATGAAGCGCTTGGCGATGAGCTCGCCGATCTCCTCGGGAGACCACTCGCGCCCGAGCAGCACCGGCCAGACGTAGTAGTCGCACGACTGGCACTGGAACTTGCGGTACGTCTCCTGGATGACGCCGCCGCACTTCGGGCAGGGCGTGCTCACCGTGGCGAAGGCCTCATCCGGGATGTCGCCGCCCTTGACCCGCTTCACCAGGTCGCGCGTGACCTGCTCGATGTGCCCCATGAATTCCGCGCGCTGCAGCTTGCCCTGCTCCATCTGCTTCAGCTTGAACTCCCAGTCGCCGGTGAGCTCCGGCGAGGTGATCTCGTCGACGCCGAAATGCCTGAGCGCGAACAGCAGCCGGAACGCCTTCCAGGTGGGCTTGAGCTCGCGGCCCACGCGCTCGACGTACTTCTCGTAGATCAGGCCCTCGATGATGGCGGCGCGCGTCGCCGGCGTGCCCAGGCCCTTCGCCTCCATCGCCGCGCGCAGCTCGTCGTCCTCGACGAGCTTGCCTGCGCCTTCCATCGCCGAGAGCAGCGTCGCCTCGGTGTAGCGGGCCGGGGGCCGCGTCTGGCTGGCGAGGGCCTTTGCCTCCAGCGTCTTCACTTTCTCGCCCTGCGCGATCGGGGGCAGGTCGGCGTTTTCCTCCTGAGCGCTCTTGCCGTAGACCTCGAGCCAGCCCGGGTTCCGCAGGACCTTGCCGTCGGTGCGGAAGCTCGCTTCGCCGACCTTCGTGATGCGCGTGGTCTGCAGGTACTCGGCCGGGGGAAAGAACACGGCGAGAAAGCGGCGCACCACCAGGTCGTAGAGCTTGGCTTCCGCTTCGTTCAGGCGCCCCGGCGCCAGCAGCGTGGGAATGATTGCGAAGTGATCGGACACTTTCGCGTTGTCGAAGATGCGCCGGTTCGGCTTGACCCAGCCGCTCTTCAGCACTTTCTTCGCGAACGGCGCGAACTCGCGCGCCTCGCCCAGGGCTTCGAGCGTTTTCTTCACCGTGCCGACGTAGTCCTCGGGCAGCGCGCGCGAGTCGGTGCGCGGGTAGGTGAGCGCCTTGTGCCGTTCGTAGAGCGCCTGCGCGAGCGCGAGCGTGGTGCGCGCCGAAAAGCCGAAGCGGCCGTTCGCCTCGCGCTGCAGGCTGGTGAGGTCGTAGAGCAGCGGCGAGGCCTGGGTCGAAGGCCTGGATTCCTCCGTGGCGATGCCGGGCTTGCCGCTGCAGGCTGCAGCGATCGCCTCGGCGCGCGCCGCCTGCCACAGGCGTTCGGGCTTGCGCTCCGCGTCCTCGTCTTTCTTGAACGCCGGGTCGAACCAGCGGCCCTCGTATTCGCCGGCCCTGGCCGCGAAGCGGGCGTGCACCTCCCAGTAGTCGCGCGGCTGGAACGCGCGGATGCGTTCCTCGCGCTCGACCAGGATGGCGAGCGTAGGGGTCTGCACGCGCCCCACGGTCGTCAGATAGAAGCCGCCTTCCCTGGAATTGAACGCGGTCATGGCGCGCGTGCCGTTGATGCCGACCAGCCAGTCGGCCTCCGAGCGGCTCTTCGCCGCGTCGGCGAGCGGCAGCAGCTCGCGATCCTTGCGCAACGTGGCGAAGCCCTCGCGGATCGCGCCCGGCGTCATCGATTGCAGCCAGAGCCGCTCGATCGGCTTCTTGGTCCTGGCGTACTGCACGATGTAGCGGAAGATCAGCTCGCCTTCCCGGCCCGCGTCGCAGGCGTTCACCAGGCCCGTCACGTCCTTGCGCTTGAGCAGTCTCAGGATGAGGTTGAGGCGCGTCTCGCTCCTCTCGATCGGGGCGAGCGCGAAGTGCGGCGGGATCACCGGCAGCCGCGCGAACGACCACTTGCCTTTCTTCACGTCGTGCTCGGGCGGCAGCGCGAGCTCGAGCAGGTGGCCGACCGCCGATGTCAGCACGTACGCGCCGCTTTCGTAGTAGTCGCCCCTGCGCGTGAAGCCGCCGAGCGCGCGCGCGATGTCGGCGGCGACGGACGGCTTCTCGGCGATGATGAGCTTCTTTGTCATGCTGCGGCGCGAAAGGCCGCAGAGGATACCTGCAAAGAGAGCGCCGTTACAACCCCGCGGCGGCTCCGCGCACGCGCGCGCGCACGCGCGCGCTAGGACGGAAGGCGCTCGCCGGCGCTCGAGAACAGGTCCTCGGCGACCAGGCGAGTGCTCGGGATGTGCTGGTTCCAGAGCACCATGAGCACGACGAGCTTCAATTGCTCCAGCGTGAGCGGCCCGCCCGTGGCGGCGAGGGCGCGCTCGATCACGTGCTCGCGCATCTGCGCACCGAGGATCCCGGATTGCTCGAAATGCATCAGCAGGCCGCGGCACTCGGCATCGAGCTTGGCGAGCTCGCGCGGCGCGTAGGCGCGCGCGGCCGCGCCCGATTCGGGCAGCGGCGCGAGCGACCGATGCGGGCCGCGCACCACGCCTGCGAGCCAGGTGAGCGCGGCGCTGATGTCGGAAGCTTCGAAGCCCGCGGCGGAGAGCTTCTTCGCCACCCGCTCCTTCTCGCCCGAGAGCTCGGCCTGGTGGCAGTTTTCGAACACGTAAACGAGGATGTCGTACATTGTTGTTCTCTCCTCAGTTAAGGCGTTGATAGCGGCCGCCCGGCAGCGCGGCAATGCGCCCGGCAAGCTCCAGCCGCAGCAGCTCCGCCGAGACCCGCTCGGCGGGCAATCCGGCGCGCGCGCAGAGCGAATCGACGTCCACCGGATCGAAACCCATGCACTCGAGCAGCGGCTCCCCGGGTGCCTCGCCAGCGCCGGGCGCAGCCGGCGCGGCGCGCGTCGAGGCGAAGCCGGTGCGCCGGAACGCGGCGAGCTCGGTGAGCACGTCCTCGGCCGACTCGGCGAGCTTCGCGCCCGACTTGATAAGGGCATGGCAACCCTTGGCGAGCGGCGAATGAATCGAGCCCGGCACGGCGAACACCTCGCGGCCCTGCTCCGCGGCGGCGCGCGCCGTGATGAGCGAGCCCGAGGCAATGGCGGCCTCGATCACGAGACAGCCCTGCGCGAGGCCGCTGATCAGGCGGTTGCGGCGCGGGAAGTGGTGCGCGAGCGCCCTGGCGCCGAGCGGGAACTCGGACACGAGCAGGCCGCGCTCGGCGATCTGCGCGGCGAGCGCAGCGTGCGCGGGCGGGTAGACCACGTCGACGCCGGTGCCGAGGGCCGCGATGGTGGAGGCCGCGCCCGCGAGGCCGCCGCGGTGCGCTGCCGCGTCGATGCCCTGCGCCAGGCCCGAGACGATGGTGAGGCCCGCATCGCTGAAGCTGCGCGCGAACTGCTCCGCGTTGGCCGCGCCCTGCGCGCTCGCGTTGCGGCTGCCGACGACGGCGAGCGCGGGCTGGTTGAGCAGTTCGACGCGCCCGCGGCAGTAGAGCAGCGTCGGCGGATCCGGGATCTCGAGCAGCAGCCTCGGATAGGTCGCGTCGGCGAGCGTGACGACCGCGCAGCCGGGCTGCTCCAGCCAGGTGAGCGCGTGCTCGACCGCTCGCGCGACCGCCTCCGAGTCGAGCGCGGCGAGCGCCTCCGGGCTGGCGTGGCGCGCGAGCTCGGCGCGGCCTGCGCCGAGCACGTTCGCGGGAAGCCCAAACCGGCCGAGGAGCGCGCGGATGGTTGCGGCGCCGAGGCCCGGCGTGAGCGTCAGTTGCAGCCAGCTCGCCAGCCCCGGGTCCTGCGTCATGCAGGCGGGGGATTTCCGCTAGGGGTTCTGCACCACATCGAGAGGGGTGACGGGCCTCGTTATTCGCATCACGAGCGCATAGGACACCCGGTCGAAGACCCGGAACACGAATGCGATGCCGTAGCGCTCATCCGGCAGGTTGAGCGGCGCGGCACCGGCGTCCTTGGTGCGCGCGGAGGCCGCAGCCACCGTGGCGCCGGGGCGATAGAGCGCGAGCACGTGGCCGACCTCGAGCCCCTGCGACTTGCCGCGGTTGATCGAGATCACCGTCTGCGCGCCGGTCTCGCCGAGCTGCGGTGTCCTGCCGTACATCGACATGACACGGCCCTTGACCTGGCCCGAAGGCGCGCGCGGCGCGTAGGTGGGAATCTCCGGCTTGCCCGCGGCAACCAGCTTGTCGCCGACGCCGACTTCCTGCGTCACCGAGGTGAGCTGGATGACCGCCGGTTCGCCTTCGCGCACCACGCGCGCGCTGCCCAGATAGACCGCCTCGTAGCCGAGCGTCGTGTTGCTGTCGGGGTCGACCAGCGGCGCGCCGCGGCGGTAGACGAACCAGACGGGCTCCTTGGAGCCGCCGATGCCGCGCACGAAGGCGCGGTTGCCGGCTTCGAGAATGACGCGCGATTCCTCCGTGGCGATGATGGTGGGCGCGTTTTCCAGGCCATCGGGCTCGACCACCAGCGGGCGCGTCAGGAACGGCTCGATCACCGAGGCCGGGATGCTCGGGATCGCGGCCTTGGCGGTCGACTCGGCGCGCACGCGCGGGCTGAGCTTCACCGTGCCGCCGGGACCGCCCTCGAGCGCGAGCCGGGCGCGCGCGCGGTCGAGCACGATCACGTTGCCCGGATAGATGCGGTGCGGGTTGCGGATCTGGTCCTTGTTCATGTTCCAGAGCTCGGGCCAGCGCCACGGCGAATCGGTGTAGCGCTGCGCGATGCCCCAGAGCGTGTCCCCCGGCACGACGACATAGCGATCGGGAGCGTCCGGCTTGAGGGCGAGCGGGGTCTTCGGCGCCTGGGCGTAGCCGCACGCCGCGAAGCCTCCGGCGAGGACAAAAACGAGCGTTGTGATAGACTTACGCCATTGGTCGAGCATAGGGCCCCCGATCGGTGGCTGACGTCCCAGGCTGGTTGCGTTTACCGTTTGCGTACCCAAATGTAGCACAAAGCCCCGGCTGCTTAAGCACGGTCTGAGATAATGCATGTAGTTGGTTCAATTTGCAAGAAAATTGCTGATTCATGGCCCTCTTGAACATCCTCCGCTACCCGGACGCGCGCCTGCACAAGCTGGCCGCGCCGGTCACGGTCTTCGACGAGGCGCTGAAGCGGCTCGTGAGCGACATGGCCGAGACCATGTATGCCGCGCCGGGCATCGGGCTCGCGGCCACGCAGGTCGACGTGCACAAGCAGGTGATCGTGATCGACGTCTCCGAGCGGCGCGACTCGCTCGTGGTGCTGATCAACCCGGAGATCCTGGACGCGAGCGGCGTCTCCGACATCGAGGAAGGCTGCCTGTCGGTGCCCGGGATCTACGAGACGCTGGAGCGCGCCGAGCGCGTCAAGGTGCGCGCCTGCGACCCGAACGGCAACCCTTTCACGCTCGAGGCGCAGGGGCTGCTCGCGGTGTGCATCCAGCACGAGATGGACCACCTGAAGGGCAAGGTGTTCGTCGAGAGCCTGTCGCAGCTCAAGCAGCAGCGCATCCGCGCCCGCCTCGCCAAGCAGCTTCGCAAGAGCGCCTGATTCCTTCCTGCGCCTCGTTTTCGCCGGCACCCCCGAGTTCGCAGCGCACGCGCTGGCAGCGCTGCACGGTGCCGGCCATGAGATCGCGCTTGTCCTGACGCAGCCCGACCGGCCCGCCGGCCGCGGCATGCGGACGGGCGAAAGCGCGGTGAAGCGACTCGCCCTCGCGCGCGGGCTGCGCGTGTATCAGCCCGAATCCCTGAAAGACGCCGGGGCGCAAGCGCAGGTCGCGGCGCTGCGTCCGGATGCGCTCGTGGTCGCCGCCTACGGACAGCTTCTTCCACAGCGCATGCTCGACATTGCGCCGCGGGGCGCGATCAACGTTCATGCCTCGCTCCTGCCGCGCTGGCGCGGCGCGGCCCCGATCCAGCGCGCGCTGCTCGCCGGCGACCGCGAGACCGGGATCACGATCATGCAGATGGACGCGGGCCTGGATACCGGTCCGATCCTCGCGCAGCGCCGGCTCGCGATCGCGCCCGATGACGACTTCCAGAGCCTGCACGATCGGCTTGCCGCGCTCGGCGCCGAGGCGATCGTCGCCGCGCTCGCCGATCTCGCCGCGGGGCGCGCGCGCGCGGTGGCGCAGCCGGAGGCCGGAGCGCTGTACGCGCCCAAGCTCGCCAAGAACGAGATCGAGCTCGACTGGTCGAGGCCTTGCGCCGAGCTCGAGCGCAAGATCCGGGCGCTGCGGCCCGCGCCCGGCGCGCGCTCGCGCCTGCGCGGCGAGGTGATCAAGCTGTGGCGCGCCCGCTGCGGCGTGGGCCAGGGCGCGCCGGGCACGGTGCTCGAAGCGGGCGGCGCGGGGGTGCGCATCGCCTGCGGCGAAGGCGCGCTCGAGGTGGCCGAGCT
>JBFLYF010000001.1:0-58893 GCA_040756795.1 Pseudomonadota bacterium | reverse complement strand
GCCTCGGCCGGTGGCGGCGCGACAGGCGGCACGTCGTGGCACGCGGCGTGAAAGCCGTGTGCCACGCTCAAGTCCCCCTGCAGGCGGATGAGCTTCTTCTCCGCCTGCGGCGCGCGCCCGCCCCAGCAGTTCATGAACTGGATCAGCACCGTGATCTTCTGCCCGGGCGTCACCTCCTTCGCCAGGCGCTCGTCCTCGTCGAGCATGGCGAGCTCGTGGTGGCCGACCATGTGCTCGAGCTTGGGCACGGCCTGGCGCGCGCCGAAGAAGCGCTGGCCCGGGCGGGCCGCGGCGCCGGCGGCAAGCGGAGCGGGTGGCGCGCCGCGCTCCAGATCGATCGAGTGCGTCGCGCCCTCGAACGGCGCGGCCTCCAGGCGCGCGGCGCCGGCGAAGCGCTGCGCGATGCGGAACGCGGCCTCCACCTCCTCGGGCGGCAGGCGCTCGGGAGCCGCGACCGCGACCAGCAGCCCCTTCATCAACTCGATGAGCGGCGAAGTCTGCAGTTTCTCCGCCGGATAGGCGCGCGTCGGCACGCCCACCAGCTCCGCGCGCTCGCATCTCGCGAGCAGCGCGTACAGGCCCTGCCAGGCCTCCCCCGGCACCGGCTCGTAGTGCAGCATCGCCACACGGATGTGTGCCACCCGTGCGCGCAGGGCGCGCGAAGCCAGTCCAGCAAGCGGCTCGCGGCCCGCCTGCCCCGCGGCGAACTGGGGGATGTCCTCGAGCGCGCAGCGCTGATACGCATCGGCGAGCGCGCTCCAGAACTCATAGGCCGCGCTCCAGGCGAGCCGGCCGCGCGCGTTGCGCAGGCGCGGGTCCTTGAGGTAGCGCCGCAGCATCTCTCGCCGCGGCACGCGCGCCGCGTCGTCGAGCAGCCCGATCACCTCGAGGCGCGTGCGCAGCTTGAAATCCGGCGCCTCGGTCACCGAGCGCAGCCATTGCGTGACTTCGCCGAGCGCCTTCATCGGGTCGGCGATCGGCAGCAGCGCGATCAGCTCCGCTGCCGCCTCCGCGCTGTGCATGGGGTGGCGGTCGCCGCCGCCGAACATCGAGATGAGGCTCATTGCGGTCCTCTCCTGCGTTCACCCTAGCGGTGGGCGTCGCAGCCCCCTTGACGCCGGTCAAAACAGCCTGCCGGGGAGGGGCTTGCCGCATGTGAGGGCGTGTAAAATCGCCCGGACCCTCCGGAGAACCCCTTGCAATGAGCGAAGCGGCCTCGTATTCCGTTCGCGACGGCATTGCCGTCATCACCCTCAACAACCCGCCGGTGAACGGCCTGGGCAGCGTGCTGCGCCCCGGCATCATGGACGGGATCAGGAAGGCGGGCGCCGACCCCGCGGTGAAGGCCGTGGTCATCATCGGCTCGGCCAAGGCCTTCTCCGGCGGCGCCGACATCCGCGAGTTCAACACGCCGAAGATGCTCGTGCCGCCGTCGCTGCCGGAGATCAACGACGCGCAGGACGAGTGCCCGAAACCGATGATCGCGGCGATCGGCGGCTTTGCGCTCGGCGGCGGGCTGGAGCTCGCGCTCGGCTGCCATTACCGCGTCGCGCTCCCCAAGAGCCAGCTCGGCCTGCCAGAGGTGAAGCTCGGCCTCCTGCCCGGCTCGGGCGGCACGCAGCGCCTGCCGCGCGTGGTCGGCGCGGCGCAAGCGATCCAGATGATGACCACCGGGAACCCGATCCCGGCGGAGAAGGCGCTGCAGCTCGGGCTGGTGGACGAGATCGTGCAGGGGGATCTGCTGCAGGGGGCCATTGCTTTTGCTTCAAGAGTAAAAGCCCCGAAGCGAATTCGCGACATGAGCGTCAAGGTGGAAGGCGACCCGAAAGCCTTCTTCGAGAAAGCGCGCGCGGAGGTCGCCAGGGCCTCGCGCGGCTTCCCGGCCCCGCTCGAGATCGTCGCCTGCGTGGAGGCTGCGGTCACCAGGCCCTTCGACGAGGGGCGCCGGTTCGAGCGCGAGCGCTTCGCGCACCTGGTGGAAGGCGTCGAGTCGAAGGCGCTGCGCCACATGTTCTTCGCCGAGCGCCAGACCAGCAAGATCCCCGACGTGCCCGAGGACACGCCGACGCGTGAGATAAAGCGGGCAGCCGTGATTGGAGCAGGCACCATGGGCGGCGGCATCGCCATGAACTTCGCCAACGCCGGGATCCCGGTGTCGCTCATGGACATGACCGAAGAGGCGGCCGAGAAAGGCCTGCAGAAGATCAGGGGCAACTACGCGGCGACCGTCTCGAAGGGGCGCCTCAAGCAGGAGGAGATGGACAGGAGAATGTCCCTGATCGGAAAAACGACGAAGCTGGAAGACGCCAGGGACGCCGACATCGTGATCGAGGCGGTGTTCGAGCGCATGGACGTGAAGCAGGACATGTTCCGCAAGCTCGACGCCATCATGAAGCCGGGCGCGATCCTCGCCACCAACACCTCCACGCTCGACGTGAACGCGATCGCCGCGGTCACCAGGCGGCCGCAGGACGTGATCGGCACGCACTTTTTCTCGCCCGCGAACGTGATGCGGCTGCTGGAAGTCGTGCGCGGCGCGAAGACCGGCAAGGACGTGCTCGCCACCACCATGAAGCTCGGCAAGACGCTGAAGAAGGTGCCGGTGGTCTCGGGCGTGTGCGACGGCTTCATCGGCAACCGCATGGTGGAGAAGTACGGCCAGCAGTCGCTGTTCCTGGTCGACGAGGGCTGCAGCCCCCAGCAGGTGGACGCGGCGGCCTACAAATGGGGCATGGCGATGGGGCCGCTCGCCATGGGCGACATGGCGGGGCTGGACATCGGCTGGGAGATCCGCAAGCGCCGCTACCAGGAGCGGCCGAACATGAAGTACTCGAGGATCGCCGACCGCATCTGCGAGCTGGGCCGCTACGGCCAGAAGACCGGCAAGGGCTGGTACAAGTACAACCTGCCCGACCGCAAGCCGATTCCGGATCCGGAAGTGGACAAGATCATTTCCGACTACCGAAAAGAAATCGGGGTCAAAACCCGGAACATTTCCGACGAGGAGATCGTAGAGCGCCTGATCTACGCGCTCGTGAACGAGGCGGCGTACATCCTCGAGGAAGGCATCGCGCTCAGAGCCTCGGACATCGACATGGTCTACCTCACGGGTTACGGTTTCCCCGCCTACCGTGGCGGCCCGATGTTCTATGCCGACACCGTAGGCTTGCAGAATGTCTTGAATTCGATTCAGACGTTTCAGGCAGGGTATCAAGGCGAGGTGTGGAAGCCCGCGCCCCTGCTCGTCAAACTCGCCAAGGAAGGAAGGAAATTCAATGGCTGATGCCGTCATCGTTTCTACCGCCAGGACCCCGCTCTGCAAGAGCTGGCGGGGCGCGCTCAACATGACGCACGGCGCGAAGATGGGCGCGCACGTCGTGCAGGCCGCGATGCAGCGCGCCAAGGTCGAGCCCCAGGAGATCGAGGACGTGATCATGGGCTGCGCCATGCCCGAGGGCGCGACCGGCAGCAACATCGCGCGCCAGATCGCGATCCGCGCCGGCTGCCCGGTGACCGTCTCGGGCGTGACGGTGAACCGCTTCTGCTCCTCGGGCCTGCAGACCATCGCGCTCGCCAGCCAGCGCGTGCTCGCCGGCGAGGCGGCGATCTTCGCCGCCGGCGGCGTCGAGTCGATCTCGCTGGTGCAGAACGAGTCGAACAAGCACCACGCGCAGGACGAGTGGCTGCACCGCCACAAGCCGGAAGTCTACTGGCCGATGCTGCAGACCGCGGAGTACGTGGCGAAGAAGTACAACATCCCGCGCGAGAAGCAGGACCGCTACGGCGCCGAGAGCCAGCAGCGGGCGGCGAAGGGCCGCGCCGAGGGCAAGTTCAAGGACGAGATCGTGCCGATCACCACCAAGATGAAGGTGATCGACAAGAACACCAACGTGGAGTCGATGAAGGAGGTCACGGCGGAGCACGACGAGGGCATCCGCCCCGATACCACCTACGAGGGCGTCTCGCAGATCAAGCCCGCGATCGAGGGCGGGGTGATCGCGGCGGGCAACGCAAGCCAGTTCTCCGACGGCGCCTCGGCCGCGATCGTGATGAGCGACAAGGAGGCCGCGAAGAGGGGCCTCAAGCCCCTCGGCATCTTCCGCGGCTTCGCGGTGGCCGGCTGCGAGCCGGGCGAGATGGGCATCGGGCCGGTGTTCGCGGTGCCCAAGCTCCTCGAGCGCACCGGCAAGAAGGTCGCCGACATCGACCTCTGGGAGCTGAACGAGGCCTTCGCGGTGCAGGTGCTGTATTGCCGCGACCGGCTCGGCATCCCGAACGAGCGCCTGAACGTCGACGGCGGCGCGATCGCCGTGGGCCACCCCTACGGCATGAGCGGCGCGCGCCTGGTGGGCCACGCCCTGATCGAGGGCAAGCGCCGCGGCGCGAAGCTCGTCGTGGTCACCATGTGCATCGGCGGCGGCATGGGCGCGGCGGGGCTGTTCGAGGTGGCGTAGGCGGCTTCCTACATCCCGTAGCCGTAGACCGACAACAGTTTCAGAGTCGCGCCGATAGCGCCGGGCCCCCGCGCGGCGCAGGATGCCTCCATGAAAAGGAGGCTACCCGTGACTCTGGACGACGTGTACGGCAGCGACCGCGACCGCTTCCCGCTCGAGCAGGAGGCGCTGGACTGGGACGAGGAAGACCTGGGCCTCGTCTGGGACGAGACCGAAGTCCAGGACATGGCGCGCCTGCTCGCGACCCCCGGCCGCGGACTGCCCTCCTAGCGCTCCCCGACTCCTCCCAAGCCGGCCGCTCTCCTAGGGCGGAGTTCCCGGCTTGACTCCCAAGCCGGCTCTCGCAGCCGGCTTTTTTTTTGCCGCCGCGGGCGGCTAAACTCGGGTGATGGCCCTCGTTCCCGGAATCGAGAAGCTCGCCGCCGAGATGACCGCATGGCGGCGCGACATCCACGCCCACCCGGAGCTCGGCTTCGAGGAGCAACGGACGGCAGAAATGGTCTTTGCCAGGCTTCAAGCCTTTGGCCTGGAAGCTCACAAGGGGATCGGCAAGACCGGTGTCGTCGGGGTGCTGCGCTGCGGGTCGTCCAAGCGCACGCTCGGGCTGCGCGCCGATATGGATGCGCTGCCGATTCAGGAAGAAAATTCTTTTAGTTATAAATCAAGGAACAATGGGCGAATGCACGCGTGTGGCCACGACGGCCACACCACGATGCTGCTCGGCGCGGCGAAGTACCTTGCCGAAACGAAGAACTTCGACGGCACGGTGCATTTCATCTTCCAGCCGGCCGAGGAGGGCCTGGGCGGCGCGAAGACGATGGTCGAAGAGGGCCTCTTCAAGCGCTTCCCGTGCGATGCGATCTTCGGCATGCACAACCGCCCCGGCATGCCGCTCGGCAGGTTCGCGGTGCGCGCCGGGCCGATGATGGCGGGCGGCGCCTTCTTCGACATCGACATCGAAGGGCGCGGCGCGCACGGCGCGCGGCCCGAGGCCGGGATCGATCCGGTGCTGGTCGCCGCGCACGTTACCGCGGCGCTGCAAAGCATCGTCGCGCGCAACGTCCGCCCGGTGGACACGGCAGTGCTCTCGGTGACGCAGATCCACGGCGGCAATGCCTACAACGTGATTCCGCAGGGCGCGCGGCTCTCGGGCACGGTGCGCGCCTTCTCCAACGACGTGATGCAGCTCATCGGCAGAAACCTCGCGCGCGTGGCCGAGGGCGTGGCGGCGGGCTTCGGCGCGAGCGCGAAGACCGATTTCCGCGTCATCTTCCCGCCCACCATCAACGACGCGAAAGAAGCGGATTACGCCGCGGGCGTCTGCGCCGACGTGGTCGGCGCAGACAACGTCAAGCGCGACCCGGCGCTCATCATGGCCTCGGAAGATTTCGCCTACATGCTGAACGAGGTGCGCGGCTGCTACATCAACATCGGCAACGGGGATGGGGAAGGTGCCTGCGAAGTGCACAACCCTTCGTACGACTTCAACGACAAGGCCCTGCCCTACGGCGCGAGTTTTTTCGCCCGCCTCGTGGAGAAACGATTGGCTAGAAAATAATCACGCCACGCGCGTTCTTGCCGGCCTCCAGGTCGGCGAACGCCTGCGGCGCCTCTTCGATCTTGTAGCGCTTCGTAATTAATTCGTCTAGCTTGAGCTTTCCCGCCATGTACAGGTGCAGCATGCGCGGGAAGTCGACGCGCGGCACCGAGGAGCCGAAATAGCTCCCCTGGATCGACTTCTCCTCGAACACCATGCCCATGGGCCTGAGCGAGGCCGAGTCGGTCGGGCGCGCGACGCCCACGATCACTGCCTTGCCGCCGCGCCGGATCGCCTTGTAGGCGGCTTCGGCGAGCGCGCCCACGCCTACGCACTCGAAGGCGTAGTCCGGCCCGCCGCCGGTGAGCTTCTTGATGTCCTTGGTCGGGTCCTGGCCCGGCTTGATGAGCATGACATCGGTGGCGCCGAACTTCTTCGCCGTCTCGAGCTTCGCCTCCACGGTGTCGATGGCGAGGATGCGCTCGGCGCCCGCGATCGCCGCGCCCTGGATCACGTTGAGGCCCACGCCGCCGCAGCCGAACACCGCGACGCTCGAGCCGGGCTCCACTTTCGCGGTGTTGAAGACCGCGCCCACGCCGGTGGTGACCGCGCAGCCGACGAGCGCGGCCCGGTCGAGCGGGATCTTCGGGTCGATTTTCACCACGTTGTCGACCGAAACGGTCGCGTACTCGGCCATCACGCCGCAGCCCGAGAAGATGTTGAGCGGCTTGCCGGAGGCGTCCTTGACGCGCGGCGTGCCCTCGGGCGGCGTGGTGAGCGCCTTGCCCTGCTCTACGCAAAGCACGGGCCGGCCCGTGGCGCAGAAGCGGCACTTGCCGCACATGTAGATGAACGAGGTGACGACGTGATCGCCCACGGCGAGCCCCGAGACACCCTCGCCCACCTCGACCACCTCGCCGGCGCCCTCGTGCCCGAGCACCAGCGGCGGCGGCAGCGCGATCGTGCCGTTGGTCGCGGAAAGGTCCGAATGGCACACGCCGCAGGCGGCGATCCTGAGCGTCACCTCGCCGCGCTTCGGACCGTCGACGCCGATCGTTTCGACCACCACCGGCTTGTTCAGCTCGCGGCAGATCGCCGCCTTGCCCGTGCGCTGCATCGCGCTCTCCTGTCCGGTCCCGGAATGCGGCCGAGTATAGCGGCTCAGCGCCGCGGCGGGCCGAGCCTTTCGAATTTATCGCCGATCAAGTGCGTGAGCAGCATCTCGCCGTCGGGCGCGACGCGGAACTCGCCGTAGCGCGCGCGCTCGTACAGCTTCGCTGTGCCTTCCTGGAAGAAGAACGCGTTGGTGGCGAACTTGAGCCTGCCTTCCCGGATCCTGTAGCGCAGGACGATCTCGCCTGGGGCGAGCGACTCTCCGGCGTCGAGCCGCACGTAGCTACCGACGCCGCGCTCGCCGAGCTTCACCACCACGCGCCCGTCGGCCGCTTCCTTCCGCCTGCCGAAGCGGCCGAAGGCCTCGTCGGCCACCTTGAAGCGCAGCGCCATGTAGTCGCCCTGCATGAGCGAGCGCGGGTCGAGCGGCGCGAGCTCGAGCAGCACCACCCTGCCGTCTTCCAGCAGCCGCTCGCGCCCGAGGATTCCCCAGTTCACCGCGGCGAGCATCAGCACGCCCGCCAGGATTGCGATCGTCTTACGCATGGGTCGCCTCCGTCTCTTGTTCGGGCCACCAGCGGTGGAGCACGAGGCGCGCCGCGAGCAGCGCGAGCCCCGTGGCGGCGAGGATCGCCGATTTCTCGAGCAGCGTCGCCTGCAGCGAGTAGTAGTAGTGCGACAGGTACCCGAGCAGTGCGGCAACGCCCAGGCCCGCGAGCACGCGGTTGCCGTTGGCGTAGCCGACGACGAGGATCGCCGCCGCGGGCCCCACGCCGGGCGCCTTGAGCGAGGCCGCGCCGAGGATGAGCGCGCCCGCGAGCCCGATGCGGCCCTGTCCGGAGCCGAGCGCGAGCCCCTCGCGCGAAAGCAGCCGGATCACCGCCCAGAGCAGCACCGCGGCGGAAGCCGCGTGCCCGAGCCACTCGATCGCAGGCCCGTATGCCGCCTGCCGGTGTCCGATGCTCTGCATCCAGGTCCACCAGAGCGAGCCGTGCATCACCGCGGCCTGGACGGAGGCGAGCGCGAGCCCGTAGCCGCCGGCGCGCGCCATCGCCGCATGGCGGCCGAAGTCGAACTCGGCGAGCCACACCCAGAGGAACCCCGCGGTCACCACCGCCGGCGCGAACGCGTAGAAGCCCGCATCGATCATCACCCAGGCGAGCGCGAGCGCGCCCCACCAGGCGCAGAGCACGCGGTGCAGGGTGTTGGGCACTAAGAAAAACAGCACCGCCTCCTGGATCGCGAAGACGAGCGCCGCGCTCTGCAGCGAGCGCCCGAACCACTTCGAAAGGCCGAAGACGAGCAGCGCCTGCCCGGCGAGGCTGACCGCCAGGCCGAACTGGGCCACGAAGTCGCTCCTCGGCGCGGCGCGGAAGATCACGACCGCCGCGGCGCAGGCGCCCGCGCCTACCGCGAGCGAGGCTGCGGCGCTCTTCCAGACGAAGGCGAAAGCCGCGCCTACGAAGCCGAGCAGGAAAAGCGCGCCGAGCCAGCCGGCGAAGCCGAGCATGATGCGCACGAACCAGGGCGATTTCGCCTCCCCGTGCGCCGGCATTTCGCCCTGCACGAGCCCCGCCTCGCTCAGGCGGGCCCACAGGTCGCTTCGCGTCACGCTCGTCATGTCTTGTCCTCCTCGTTGGCGATGCTCCTCAGCCACCAGCCCCCCGCAGCCGAGAGCCCGATCACGACCAGCCCGATGAAAAGGAACGCGCCGGCGTCGTGCATCCTCAGCTGCTTGGCGAGCAGAGTGGTGACCACGACCACGATCGAGAGCACGCCGCCGGCGAGCACGTACAGGTCCCGGATGCGCCGGCGGTATGCGGCGTAGGCGGCGGCCACCCAGGCGAGCCAGGCGAGCGCGCCCCACCCCCCGGAGTCGCGCCAGCCGAGCACATCGAACATCGCGAGCGTGGTGGCGGCGACCCCGCTCGCGGTGGCGAGGATGCGCAGCGACCGGCGCTCGCGCAGCCATGCGACGCCCGCCGCGGCGAGCCCTTCCCAGAGAACGAGCGCCGCGGTATCCAGCGCGAACAGCAGCCAGACCAGCTTCTGGGGCGCGAACAGCATTCCCCACAGCAGCCCGAACGTCACGTAGTAGAGCGCGAGCGCGAGATTCGCGAGCGCGAGCCACAGGATCCAGAGCGCCGGGAAGCGCGCCACCAGCGCCCAGGGCAGGATCGCCGCGCCCCAGGCGGCGAACAGCTCCCAGGTGTCGGCGCCGGTCTGGTAGGTCTGCCCCACGAGCGCGAGCAGCGCGCCGGTGAGCAGCGCCGCGAGCAGCAGCGTCGCCTTCCCGGCAATACCCTCCAGCCCCAGGCGCCAGAGGAGCGCGAGCGCGGCGAGGATCGGCGCCTCGATGAGGGCGAACCTGGCGAAGCGGCCGAGCTCGTTCCAGTTGAAGGCGAAAAAGAAAATCACGCCCGCGGCGAGCAGCGTCACCCCCATGAAGGCGAGCAGGCGATCGAGGAAGCGGCGCCACTCGGCCGCGCCCGGCAGCGCCGCTCCCGCCTCGAGCGCGCGGCGCACGTCCTGCGGCGCAATCCGCCCCTGCTCGGCCCAGTCGAGGATTTCGTCGCGAGGATTTGCCATGTCGGTCTCCTATCTCCAGTCGCCCCGCAGGGCGAGCACGCTCGCCTGCAGCGCCTCGGGCGTGGCCGCGTGCGGCGGCACGAGCTCGCCCGCGGCGAGCGCGATCTTTCTGAACGGCACGAAGCGCCAGGGCTTGGTCATCGCCGCGCCGCCCTTCCTCGAGAAGAACGAGCCCCACAGGCCGCGCAGCGCGAGCGGCACCACCGGCACCGGCGTCGCCTCGAGGATGCGCTTGACGCCGGGCCGGAAGGGGTAAAGCTCGCCCGTGTCGGTGATGCGGCCTTCCGGGAAGATCGCCACCAGGTCGCCGCCGCGCAGCGCGCTCGCGACCTCGGTGAAGGCGCGCTCCATCATCGCCGGGTCCTCTTTAGCGGATGCGATCGGGATCGCGCGCCCGGTGCGGAAGACGAACGAGAGCACCGGCAGCCTGAAGATGCGGTGGTCCATGACGAAGCGGATCGGCCGGCGGCAGGCCGCGGCGATGACGAGCGCGTCGACGAAGCTGACGTGGTTGCAGACGATCAGCGCGGCGCCTTCCTCGGGGATGCGCTCCAGGCCGGATTTCTGCAGCCGGTAGACCGAATGGATCAGCATCCAGACCAGGAACCTCATCAGGAACTCGGGCACCAGCGTGTAGATGAAGACCGCCACCGCCGCGTTCATCAGCGCGGTGACGAGGAAGAGCTGCGGGATGGTGAGGCCCGCCTGGAAGAGCCCGATCGCGAGCGCCGCGGCCGCCACCATGAACACGGCGTTGAGGATGTTGTTGCCCGCGATGACGCGCGAGCGATGGCTCGGCTCGCTGCGCGTCTGGATGAGCGCGTACAGCGGCACGATGTAGAAGCCGCCGAACAGGCCGATGACGAACAGGTCGATGAAGGTGCGCGTCAGGTCCGCGGCCGAGGTCGCGAGCCAGAGATCGATGCCGAAGAGCGTCAGGCCGATCGAGCCGAAGGGCACGAGGCCGATCTCCACCTTGTGCCCGGAGAGGCGCTCGCAGAGCAGCGACCCTGCGCCGATGCCGATCGAGAACACGACCAGCAGCTGCGTCACCATCAGCTCGCCCGATTGCAGCACGTTCTTCGCCAGGTTCGGGAACTGCGTTACGAACATCGAGCCGTAGAACCAGAACCACGACACGCCCAGGATCGAGAGGAACACGGTGCGGTTGCGGCGCGCGAAATCGAGGTTGCGCCAGGTCTCGGTGATCGGGTTCCAGTTCACCTTGAGCGCGGGATCGGCCGCGGGCGAGTTCGGGATGAGGCGCGACAGCGCGATCCCGGCGGCGGAGAACGCCATCGCGGAGACGGCGACGCCCCAGATGCCCCAGCCGGCTTGAGTCACCATCCAGCCGCCGTAGATCATGCCGGCGAGGATCGCGATCGAGGTGCCCATCTCCACCAGGCCGTTGCCGCCTACGATCTCGGTGTCCTTCAGGTGCTGCGGGAGGATCGCGTACTTCACCGGCCCGAAGAGGGTCGATTGCACGCCGCCGAGGAACAGCGCGAGCAGCAGCAGCTCGATGTTGCGCGTCAGCAGCCCGATCGCGCCGAGCGCCATGCAGCCCAGCTCGATCGCCACCGTGATCGTGATCAGCGCCGACTTCTCGTACTTGTCCGCGAGCTGCCCCGCGGTCGCCGAGAAGAGGAAAAACGGCAGCACGAACAGCGCCTGCGCCACGTTCTGCAGCGTGTCGGAGGACATCGTGGTGAAGCTCGCGGTCTGGTAGGCGAGCAGGATCACGAGCGCCTGCTTGAACACGTTGTCGTTCATGGCGCCGAGGAACTGCACGCCGAAGAACGGCCCGAAGCGCCGCTCGGTCAGCAGCCCGAACTGGCTTTTCTCGCTCATGCGTTCTCGCGCACGTAGCCGAGGACGTTGGCCAGGGACTCCTCGAGCAGGGCCTTGTTGACGCGCAGGTAGACTTCCTTGCCGATCTTCTCGGCCTCGAGCACGCCGGCGGCGCGCAGGATCTTGAGATGGTGCGAGACCGCGGGGCGCGAGAGCGTCGAGACTGCGGCGATCTGCCCCACGGTGAGCCGCTCGCCCCTCTCGAAGGTGAGCATGATCCTCTGGCGGTGCTCGTCGCCGAGCGCCGTCAGCACCTTCGCCATGGCGCGCCACTCCTTCGGGATCGAGCGCAGGTAATTTTTGTGCATATGTCGACAAGATTAAACATGTAGTCTGTCGGGTGTCAAGCGCATTTGCTAAAGTAGCGGGGCTTCGCTTCCCCCTCCAGGACCAACTCCATGATTCAGCGCGACAAATTTTTCATCGGCGGCCAGTGGGTCTCCCCCTCCTCGAAGGAAACGATCGAGGTCCACAACGCGGGCACCGGCCAGGTGATGGGCAGCGTGCCGGCGGGCGGCGAGAAGGACATCGCCGCAGCGGTGGCCGCCGCGCGCGGCGCGTTCGAGGCCTGGAGCGCGACCCCGGCGGCGAAACGCGCCGAGCTGTTGCAGAAGATCTCCGACGGCCTCAAGGCCCGCGCTGCCGAGCTCGCTTCGATCATCGCCCAGGAAGTGGGCATGCCGATCAAGCTGGCGGGACGCATCCAGGCGGGGCTGCCGATCGCGAACTTCGCGAACTACTCGAGGATTCTTTCTTCTTTCTCCTTCGAATCCAGGACGGGAAATTCTCTCGTGGTCAGAGAGCCGGTAGGGGTCGTCGGGGCCATCACTCCGTGGAACTATCCGCTGCACCAGATCGCGCTCAAGGTGGCGCCGGCGCTCGCCGCCGGCTGCACGGTGGTGCTCAAGCCCTCGGAGATCGCGCCGTTCAACGCCTTCATCCTCGCCGAGGTGATCGAGGCCGCGGGGCTGCCGAAGGGCGTCTTCAACCTCGTCACCGGCTTCGGGCCCGCTGCCGGCGAGGCGCTGGTGAAGCACCCGCAGGTCGACATGATCTCGTTCACCGGCTCCACGCGCGCCGGCAAGCGCATCTCGGAGCTCGCCGCGCAGACGGTGAAGCGCGTCGCGCTGGAACTGGGCGGCAAGTCCGCCTCGGTGATCCTCGAGGATGCCGACCTCGCCGCCGCAGTCAAGGGCACGGTGAGCGGCTGCTACCTCAACTCCGGCCAGACCTGCACCGCGCTGACGAGGATGCTGGTTCCGGAATCCCTCTATCAGGAGGCTTCCAGGATCGCCGTGGAAGCCGCCAAGGGCTTCACCCTGGGCGATCCGATGTCCGAAGCGACGCGCCTCGGACCGCTCTCCTCGCGGATGCAGCTCGAGCGCGTGCGCGGCTACATCAAGAAAGGCGTCGAGGAAGGCGCGGACCTCCTTACCGGCGGCGCCGAGCAGCCGGAAGGTTTGCCAGGCGGCTATTTCGTAAAGCCCACGGTGTTTGGCAAGGTGAAGAACTCGATGACCATCGCGCAGGAGGAGATCTTCGGGCCGGTGCTCTCGATCATCCCGTACAAGGACGAGGAGGAAGCGATCCGCATCGCCAACGACTCTCCCTACGGGCTCGCCGGCGCGGTCTGGGGCAAGGACGAGCAGCACGCGCAGGCGGTCGCGCGCCGCATCCGCGCCGGGCAGGTGGACGTGAACGGCGGCGCCTTCAACATGAACGCGCCCTTCGGCGGCTTCAAGCAGTCCGGCCACGGGCGCGAGGCCGGCGTGTACGGGCTCGAGGAATTCCTCGAATACAAGTCGCTGCAGCTGAAAGGCTGACGTGACGGGCCGGAAGCGTGTATAATGCGGCCTGCAGTTGCAGGTTTTCTCGCGTCATCCGGTTAGCGTTCCCATAGCAACTTCAATTGCCTGAACCGGTTGGAGGCTCGCCCTCCCAGGCCGATTGTTCAGGAGTCATCGTTCATGTCGTTCCACAAGCTCGGGCTCACGCCCGAACTGCTGCGCGCTGTAGCGGAGCAGGGCTACACCACGCCGACGCCCATTCAGGCGCAGGCGATTCCCGTCGTGCTCGCGGGCAAGGATCTGCTCGCCGCCGCGCAGACCGGTACGGGCAAGACCGCTGCGTTCACCTTGCCTTTGCTTCAAATCCTTTCTGCAAAGGGACCCGGAAAAGCCGTCCGCGCGCTCGTGCTCGTTCCCACGCGCGAGCTCGCGGCGCAGGTCCAGGAAAGCGTGCGCGTCTACGGCAAGCACAAGCCGCTGCGCTCGACCACGATCTTCGGCGGCGTCAACATCAACCCGCAGATCCAGGAGCTGCGCCGCGGCGTCGACATCGTCGTCGCCACGCCGGGCCGCCTGCTCGACCACGTGCAGCAGAAGACCATCGACCTGCGCGCGGTAGAGATCCTGGTGCTCGACGAAGCCGACCGCATGCTCGACATGGGCTTCATCCACGACATCCGGCGCATCATCGGCCTGCTGCCGAAGCAGCGGCATAACCTCATGTTCTCGGCGACGTTCCCGGACGAGATCCGCAAGCTCGCCGCGGGCTTCATGCGCAGCCCCGCCACGGTAGAGGTCGCGCGGCGCAATACGCCCGCCGAGCTGGTCGCCCAGGTGCAGCATCCGGTCGACGCGGGGCGCAAGCGAGAGCTGCTCGCGCATCTGGTGAACGAGGGCAACTGGCACCAGGTGCTGGTCTTCACGCGCACCAAGCACGGCGCCAACCGCCTCGCCAAGCAGCTCAACGCCTCGGGCATCGAGGCCGACGCGATTCATGGCAACAAGAGCCAGCCCCAGCGCACGCGCGTGCTCAAGCGCTTCAAGGACAACGCGCTCCAGGTGCTGGTGGCGACCGACATCGCGGCGCGCGGCATCGACATCGACGAGCTGCCCCACGTGGTGAACTTCGACCTGCCGCACGTCGCCGAGGACTACGTGCACCGCATCGGCCGCACCGGCCGCGCGGGCGCCTCGGGCGAGGCGGTGTCGCTGGTCGCGCCCGAGGAGCGAGCGCTGATGGCGGCGATCGAGCGGCTGATGAACCGCAAGGTGGAGCAGCGAGTCGTTGCCGGCTTCGAGCCGGGACGACACCAGCCGCAGCGGCATCAGCCCGCCCAGCGCCACTTCGGCGGGCAGCAGCCGCGCCGATCGCAGCGCCCGGCCTCGCCTGAGCCGAGGCGGCCGATGGGCTATCCGCAGACCGTCAGCCGCGGCTGACGACCAGGGCGCGGCTACCAGGCGAGCTCGAGGATCTCCAGCAGGTCGTCCTTGCCGCGCACTTTGCGCGGGTTGGTTGCGATCGGCCCGCTGCCGTCCCAGCTCGCCGCGATCGCGGGCAGCTCCTCTTTCCTGATGCCGACCTCGCGGATGCGCGTTGGCAGGCCGAGGTTTGCAATGAAGTTCCTCAGAGCAACCCCTGCACTCTCGCCGCCGCCAAACGCCGCGCATACCTCCACCTGACGCGCGGCATTCACGGTTGCGTTCCACTCCAGCACCCATGGCAGCGCCACGCACGAGGTGATGCCGTGCGGCACGCCGCGGCCGCCGCCGAGCAGGTAGCCGATGCCGTGGCTCGCCCCGTAGGGAATGCCCGCCATGGTCGCGATGCGCGACAGCCACATGCCGTGCTGCGCCAGGGCGCGCATTTCAAGATTTTCTTTTTCGGAATGAATTCCCGAAAGCGAAAACGAAAGCAACTTCATCGCTTCCCGGTTTGCCGCATCGGCGATCGGCGCGCTCTTCACCGAGCACCAGCCCTCTACCGCATGGTCCACCGCACGCATGCCGGTGGAGAGCAGCAGCTCCATCGGCGTCTCGAGCGTCGCCGCCGGGTCGAGGATCACCGCTTTCGGCACGAAAAGCGGATGAAAGTACATCTGCTTGACGCGCCGCTGCACATCGGTGACGCCCGCGCTGGGGAAGAACTCGGCCGCGGAGAGCGTCGTAGGGACCGCGATCATGCGAAGCCCTTGCGCCTCCGCGCCCCAGGCGCTCGCTTCGTTCGCCGCGCTGCCGCGCACGCCCGCGAGCGCCGAGAGCGCCTCCACGTCGCGCACCTCGCGCCAGAGCGCGAGCAGCATCACCTTGGTGGCGTCGATCACCGAGCCGCCGCCCACCGCGACGACGAGGTCCGCCTTCGCCTCGCGCAGCGCCTGCGCGCCCGCGATCACCGCTTCGCGCGGGCTGTGCGCGGCCACGGCGTCGAACTTGCCCGCGAATTTGCTTCCCAGGCTTCTGACGATGCGCGCGACCAGCGCGCCGTTCGTGAGAGAACGCGTTGTCGTTACAAGGATCCGTTGTGATGTAACCCGGGCAAGTTCTTCCTTCAGGGCTTCCACAACGGGTTTCCCATAAATTACCCGCTCCTGCGCCGGCCAGTGGTGCGTGCCGGAGATCACTTCAGCCCTTGCGCTTCTTCGTGATCAGCGCATCCACCGCGAGGATGCGCTCGGGGGTGCAGCGCAGGGGGTTCACGTCCAGCTCCTCGATCTCGCCGGCGAGGTCGGCGGCGAGCTCCGAGATGCGTGCGACAGCCGCGGCGAGCGCATCCAGGTCCACGGCCGCCGCGCCGCGAAAGCCCGAGAGGAGCTTCGCGCCGCGCAGCCGACCGATCATGGCGCGTGCCTCGGCCGGCGACACCGGCGCGAGCGCGGCGACGCTGTCGTGGATCAGCTCGACCAGGACGCCGCCCGAGCCGACCACTACCAGCGGCCCTACCGCGGGATCGATGCGCGCGCCTGCGATGACTTCCGCGCCTTCGGCCATCGGCTGCACCAGCACGCCGCGGATGTCCGCCTCGGCTGCCGCGCTGCGCGCCGCCGCCATGACCTCGTCGTAGGCCTTGCGCAGCGCCGTCTCGCCCGCGATCGAGAGCCGCACCACGCCTGCCTCGGTCTTGTGCAGGATCGCGGGCGACTCGACCTTGATCGCGACCGGGTAGCCCAGCGCGCGCGCGGCGGCGGCCGCCTCGTCCGCGCTCTTCGCAAGGCGCTCCTCCACGACCGGCACGCCGTAGGCCGCGAGCACGCGCTTTGCCTCGCGCTCGGCGACGACCTCCCCTGCAGCCGCGAGAATCGCGCGGGCTGCTTCTTTTGCTTCCCTCGAGGAAACTCTTGCCTGCGAGGCGTCGAATCCTGCTTCGGCTTTCGCCTGCCAGGCGGCGATCGCGGCGAAGCAGCGGTCCATCGAGCGAAAGACCGGGATTCGCTCGTCGCCCTCGTAGCCCTGCGCGCCCGGGCCCTGCAGCCATTCGGAAAGCCAGACGATCGCCACGGGCTTGGGCTGCGCGCGCGCGAGCGCCGCGATCTCGGGCACGCGCAGCCTGGCGGTCTCGGCCACCGCGACCGTGGCCGGAATCACGAGCGCGCCGTATTGCGCATCGGCGAGCAGCGCGCGGCAGCACTGGCCGAACGAGTCCGGATTGCTCAGCACCTGCCCCGTCGGATCGCAGGGGTTGCGCGCCGCGCCGAACTCCGGGACGATCGTGCGCAGCACTTTCGCCGTTTCGGGCAGGGGCTGCGGCATCGGTATGGCGTGCTTCGCGGCCTTGTCCGCGGCCATCACGCCGGCGCCGCCCGAGCCCGAGATCACCGCCACGCCGCGCGCGCGCGGCGCACCCGCTACGGCGAGGAAGCGCGCCGTCTCGATGAGCGACTCGTAGTCCTCCACCGCGACGAACCCGGCGCGCTCGAAAAGCGCGCGCCAGGCGATCGCCGACCCGGCGAGCGAGCCGGTGTGCGAGCGCGCCGCCGCCGCCCCGTCCTCGCTCGTGCCGAGCTTGAGCATGACCACCGGCTTGCCCGCGCGCCGCGCGCGCTCGCCCGCCTCGAGCAAGCGCGCGGCGCTGGTCGCGCCCTCGAAGAGGCAGGCGATCGCGCGGCACTCGGGGTCCTCGGCGAGCGCGGCGACCAGGTCGGCGACGTCGACGTCGGCCGAGTTGCCGGCCGACACGAAGATTCGCACGCCGAGCCCGCGCTCCCAGACTTGCGCCAGCGTGTAGCCGAGCGCGCCCGACTGGCTGACGATCGCGAGCTGGCCGGCGTTGCGCGGCGAGCGCGAGTATTCGGGGATGAAGGTCATGCCCGCGCGCAGCGCGTGGTTCACCAGCCCCATGCAGTTCGGGCCCAGCATCGGCATTCGGGCGGCGTGTGCGATCTCCGCAAGCCGTTGCTGCGCGTGTGCGCGCTCGGAGGCCTCCATCTCGCCGTAGCCCGAGGCATACACGATCGCCGAGCGCGCGCCCGCCGCGGCTGCCTCGCCGAGCGTAGCCTCCACGGCATCCGCCGGAACCACCAGCACCGCGCAGTCGGGCGCACGCGGCAGCGCCGCGAGCGAGCGATGGCAGGGGCGCCCGGCGATTTGCTCGTAGCGCGAATTGACGAGGAAGATCTCGCCCTCGTACTGGGAGAGATTTTCGAGCGTGCGCTGGCCGAAGGAGTTCGGCCGCGGCGAGGCGCCGACGATCGCGATCGACTTCGGCGCGAGCAGCGGCTCGAGCGTGGCGCGCGTGTACGCCGGGCGTGTGCTCATGCCGCGGCTATACTAGCATCGCGCTTTTCGGGGAGATTTCCATGTCCGTGAAACAGCTGCTCGACCTCTCGGGCCGCGCCGCGATCGTCACCGGCGGCGGGCGCGGCCTAGGCCTGCAGATCGCCGAAGCGCTCGGCGAGATGGGCGCGAAGCTCGCGCTCACCGCGCGGAAGAAAGACGAGCTCGAGCAGGCCGTGGCGCATCTCGAGAAGATGGGCATCGAGGCGCACGCGTTCGTGTGCGATATCGGCCGGCGCGAGACGATTCCGGGCGCCTTCGACCAGATGCTGGCGAAGCTCGGCCGCCTCGACATCCTCGTCAACAACGCCGGCGCGGTGTGGGGCGCGCCCGCGGAGGATCACCCGCTCGAAGCCTGGGACAAGCTGATCGGCCTGAATCTCGTGGGCACCTTCGTCATGTCGCAGCAGGCGGCGAAGAAGGCCATGATCCCGGCGAAGTGGGGGCGCATCGTCAACGTCGCCTCGGTGGCGGGGCTCTACGCGAGCGACCCGGCGGTGGTGCGCACGGTGTCCTACAACGCGACCAAGCACGGCGTCGTAGGCATGACCAAGCAGCTCGCCGCCGAGTGGGGCCCCTACGGCATCACGGTGAACGCGATCTGCCCGGGGTTCTTTCCCTCGAAGATGACCGCGGCGACGCTCGACACGACCGGCGAGATGGTGCGAAAGGCGACGCCGACGCAGCGCCTCGGCGGTCCGGAGGACCTGAAAGGGCTCGCCGTGCTGCTCGCCTCGGAAGCCTCGCGCCACATCACCGGCGAGGCGATCGCGGTGGACGGCGGGGCGATGCTGATATGAGCGGGGTGCCGCGGGAGACCTACGAATTCACGCGGCAGATCCCTTTTTCCGAGCACCTCGGCATCAAGGTCGATGCGCTGGAAAAAGGCGTCGCGCGCCTGTCGCTCGAGATCAAGCCCGAGTTCACCACCAGCTGGGGCACGGTGCACGGCGGCGCGATCCTGTCGCTGCTCGACATCACGCTGTCGATGTCCGCGCGCACGCTCTTCGATCCGCCGCGCTCGATCATGACGATCGACTTGAGCACGCAGTTCATCAGTACCGCGAAGGGCGTCCTCCGGGCCGAAGGCCGGGTCGTGCGAGCGGGAAAGTCGACGATCTTCTGCGAGGGCGAGGTGAAGAGCGACGCCGGCGAGCTCGTCGCCAAGGCGATCGGCACCTTCCGGGGCCTGGAACCGAGGGCTTGATCGTCTCGCGTTAGGAGAAAAGCCGCCGCCCGCTCCAGAACCAGGCGAGCCCGGCGAGCTGCACCAGCCACAGCGCGCCGAACGCCCAGGGGTAGGCCTGCGGGTCGTAGCCGGCAGCCGTGGGCGCCCAGAGGTTCAGGATCAGCCCGGCGATCCACTGGCCGAGGAACATGCCGAGGAAGGCGAAGGTGTTGAGCGTGGTGTTGACGCGCCCCGCCATTTCCTTCGGAAAGCGCCGCGCGAGGATCGAATAGGCGAGCACCGCCGCGCTGGAAGCGAAGATGAACACGACCCAGAGCGCGAGCGCGCCCGTGGTCACGCCGAGCGCGATCAGCAGCAGGCAGAGCGACGAGAGCGCGATGCCGCCCGCCACCAGCGGCACCACCGAACGCCCGTCGCGCGCGCGCGCGTCGGCCATGCGGCCCAGGACCAGGTAGCCCGCCATGAGGCCGATCGCGACCGCGAGCAGCCCCAGCGCCACCTCGCCGCGATCGTAGCCCGCGACGTCGCGCAGCCACGTCGCGATCCAGAGCGTCGAGAGCGACACCGCGGCGAACTGGCTGCAGCCGATCATGACCGCGGCGCGGCGAAAGACTGCGTCGCCGAGCAGCGTGCGCACGCCGGCGAGCGCCGCGGCGAGCGAGTCGTGCGGCGCTTCGCGCGGGCGCCCCGGCACGGCGAGCCACAGCGCAGCGCTCGCCGCGAGCGTGATGCCCGCGAGCAGCCAGGCGATCGTGCGCCAATGCATCACTTCCAGCGCCGCCTCTAGCGGCACCGTCACCGTGATCGCGCCGAGGATGCCGACCGCGAAGGCGCTCGCGTTCATGGTGGCGATGCGCTCGAGCGGGTACCAGAGCACGAACGCCTGGAAGGTGGCCATCAGGCAGACAGATACCCCGATGCCGATGAGCGCCCGGCCGACGATGAGAGTGAAATACGAATCTCCAACCGCAAACAGCGCGGCGCCGATTGCGGCGAGCAGGAGCAGCAGCGCGTCCACCCGCGCCGGGCCGTAGCGGTCGAGCGCGAGGCCGAAGGGGATCTGCACCAGGCCGAAACCGAGGAAGTAGACGCTGGTGAGCAGCCCCAGCTGCGCCGCATCCAGGCCGAACTCGGCGGCGATGCGCGGGCCGAGGATCGCGTTCAGCGACCGGTACGAATACGAGATGTAGTAGCCCGCCGCGAACGGCAGGAAGACGCGCGCGAAGAGCGCGATTACTTCGGCGCCTCCAGGCCGCCGATCACGAGCCGGTTCCAGGTCGGGCTGATGATCAGCTCGTTGACGCAGGTGCGCGCCGGCATCGTGGCGATGAAGAGGATCGCCTTGCCGAGATCCTCGGCCTGAGCCATGCGCGCGCGCTCCTCCTGCGAGGGCGGCACCGGCCGCTTCTCCATGATCGGCGTCGCCACCTCGCCCGGGCAGATCGTGGTCGCGCGAATGCCGTTCGTGCACTCTTCGATGTTGATCGACTCGGTGACCGCGATCACGGCGCGCTTGGTCGCGTTGTAGGCCGGTCCGCCGAGCTTGTTCGCGTAGCGCCCGAACCACGACGAAAGATTGATGATCAGGCCGTCCCTGCGCCTGCGCATGCCCGGGAGGACGGCATGGCAGCAGTAGAACAGGCCGTTCAGATTGATCGCCACCACCTCGTCCCAAGCCTCCGCCGACATCGTCTCGAAATTACGCTTCGCACCGGTGATGTTGATGCCCGCGCTGTTCACCAGGATGTCGATGCGGCCATGGCGCTTTTCGATATCCGCCGCGACTTGGGTTACGGCATTCTTGCTTGAGACATCCAGAAGGGTCGCTTCCGCGCTTCCGAGCCTCTTCAAATTCGCTAAAGCTGTTTCATTGGTCCGGGCATTTCGACCCGAGATCACCACGTGCGCTCCGACCTTGGCCAGCTCCTCGGCGCCGGCAAGGCCGATTCCGGAGCCGCCGCCGGTGATCCAGGCGACCTTCCCCTTCAATTCAGTGCCTGGCATATTGCGTGGCGCCGAACAGGATCTCTCTCTGCTCCGGAGTCATCTCGGTGCGGCGCCGGTCGGCGAGCACCTGGAGCGCCTTCTGCACCGCGGGCCGGGCGAGGATCGCGTCGCGCCAGCGCCTGAGCGCGGGATACTCGTCGATGCTCACGCCCTGGCGCTCGGGGAAGCGTAGCCACGGCACGGTGGCCATGTCGGCGATGGTGTACTCGTCGCAGGCGAGGTATTCGGACTCCTTCAGCCGCCGGTCGACCACGCCGTAGAGGCGGTTCGCCTCGTTCTGGTAGCGGTTCATGGCGTAGGGGATCTTCTCCGGCGCGTAGCCGAGGAAGTGGTGCGCCTGCCCGAGCATCGGGCCGATGTGCCCCATCTGGAACATCACCCACTGCATCACCTGCCACTTCCTGCGCAGGTCCTGTGGCAGGAACCTGCCGGTCTTCGCGGCGAGGTAGAAGAGCATCGCGCCGGACTCCGCGAGCGCGAAGGGCCTGCCCTTGCCTTCGGGTCCGTCGGTGTCGATCATCGCCGGCATCTTGTTGTTGGGCGAGATCCTGAGGAACTCGGGCTTGAACTGGTCGCCGGCGCCGATATCCACCGGAATCACGCGGTAGGGCGTGCCCGTCTCCTCCAGCATGATGTGGATCTTGTGCCCGTTCGGCGTGGGCCAGGTGTAGAGCTCGATCATTCGCGGATCACCACGGTGCGCGCGATCTTGTCGTGCAGGCCCTGCTTCCGGCGGTCGATCGCGATCCACAGGAAGCCGATCCCGAGCGTCAGGATCGAGACGAAATAGCCGAGGAACCGCGCGAGCAGCCTCGCGTCCGAGGGCGGCTTGCCGGTGTCGGCGTCTGCGATTCTCGCGCCGAACAGCATCTTGCCGGGCGAGGAATTGCGAAACTTCCAGAACGCGAGCAGCGCGGCGATCGGCAGCACCACCTGGATGAGGACGTCGAGCGGCCCCGAGAAGCCGGTATCGCGCACCAGCGCCGAGACGTCGACCTGCACGCCGCTCGCCGCCTTGGCCAGCGCCTCTTCCAGGCTCGCCGAGAGCCTTTGCCATTCGGCCGGGCTGTGCACCGCAAGCAGCAGCGGCACGATCACCGCCAGCGCCACGACCGAATCGACGAGGAAAGCCACGAAGCGCGCCCAGAAGCCGACGTAGCGCGGCGCACCCGGGCCCTGCTCGGCGCTCATGCGAGCTTGACGAGCTGCTTGCCGAAGTTCTGGCCCTTGAGCAGCCCGACCAGCCCCCGCGGCGCGTTCTCGATTCCCTCGAGCACCGACTCGCGCGTCTTCAGCTTGCCCGCCGCGACCAGCTCGGCGAGCGCCTTGTTCGCCTCGGGGTAGCGCTCGAGCCAGTCGAACACGATCATGCCCTGCACCTTGATGCGGTTGACCAGGATCGAGCGGAACATCTTCACGCCGTAGGGCTCGGTCGCGTTGTACTCGGAGATCAGCCCGCACACGGCGATGCGCGAGCGCACGTTCATCAGCCGCAGCGCCGTGTCGAGGGTCTCGCCGCCCACGTTCTCGAAATAGGCGTCCACGCCTTTCGGGCAGGCTTCCTTCAGGTCGCGGAAGAGGTTGCCCGCCTTGTAGTCCAAGCAGGCATCCAGGCCCAGGTCCTTGACCACGTACTCGCACTTCTCCTTGCCGCCGGCGATGCCGACTGCGCGGCAGCCCCAGGCTTTCGCGAGCTGCCCTACGACGCTTCCTACCGCGCCCGACGCAGCCGAGACCAGCACCGTCTCGCCAGGCTTGGGCGCGAGGATGTCCTTCATGCCGAAGTAGGCCGTGCGCCCGGGCATGCCGAGGCAGCCGAGGAAGTACGACAGCGGCACCTTCGAGGCATCGACCTTGGTGAGTTGCTCGCCTTTCACGCAGCAGTAGAGCTGCCAGCCCGAGGGCGCGGTCACCTTGTCGCCGGGCTTGAACTTCGGGTGCTTGGACTCGAGCACTTCGCCGGCGGTCTCGCCCGTCATCACCTCGCCGATCTCCACGCCCTTGACGTAGCTCTTCTGCTGGCTCAGACGGCCGCGCATGTAGGGGTCGAGCGAGAGCCAAAGGTTCCTGACCAGCACCTCGCCCTCCTTCGGCGCGGGCGCGGGCGACTCGACGAGCTTGAAGTTCTGCTCGCTCACCCACCCCTCGGGGTAGCTGGCGAGCGTCCAGGCCTTGTTCTGAGGCATCGCTAGGAAAGCGCGGCGAAGCGCGCCAAGTGGTGCTCGGCGTCGCCGAACTGCTGCGCGATCACGGTGAGGCGCCGGAAGGTGTGGCTGACCTTGAGCTCCTCGCTCATGCCCATGCCGCCGTGCAGCTGCACCGATTCCTGGCTGATGTGCCGGCAGTTGTCGGCGATCTTGATCTTGGCCGCCGAGATGGCGCGCGCGCGTTCGCGCGCATCGGCGTGCGAATCGGCCTTGGAGCAGGCGAGGCAGGCCATCGACTTCGACTGCTCGTAAGCAATGTACATGTCGACCATGCGATGCTGCAGCGCCTGGAAGGTGCCGATCGGCACGCCGAACTGCTTGCGCGTCTTCAGGTACTCGAGCGTGGTGTCGCAGGCGAACTTCATCGCCCCCACCGCCTCGGCGCAGACGAGCGCCGTGGCGTAGTCCACCACTTCCTCGACCAGCGGAAGCGCCTTGCCTTCCTCGCCCAGCAATTCGCCTGCCGAGCCCGAGAGAATCACGTCTCCGGCACGTTGTTCGTCGAGCGTGATATAAGGTTTGACTGTTGTTTTCGCCTTGTCCACCAGGAAAAGCGATAACCCCTCCTCCGTGTTCCCCGAAACCACAACCTTCCCGGCGTCAGGCGCGCCGAGCACGACGATCTTCTCGCCGGCGATCTCCCAGCCGCTGCCTGCCTTCTTCGCTCGTGCTTGCACTTTCGCGAGGTTGTAGCGCGCGCCTTTCTCGGTGTGCGCGAAGGCGAGCCTGAGCTTGCCCTCGACCACCTGCGGCAGGATCGCCTTCTTCTGCGTTTCCGACCCCGCGCGCGCGACGAGCAGGCCGCCCATGAGGGTCGGCAGGTAGGGCTCCACGAGCAGCGCCTCGCCCGCGGCCTCCATCACGCCCATCAGGTCGACCGCGCCGCCGCCGAAGCCGCCGTAGTCGGTCGAGAACGGCAGCCCGGTCAGGCCCATCTGCGCCATCGTCGCCCAGACCGCGTCGCTGCGGCCTTCGGGCGAGGCGAGGATCTTGCGCCGCGTCTCGAAGTCGTAGTCCTTCTGCAGGAAGCGGCGGACGGAGTCGGCAAGGAGCTGCTGCTCCTCGTTGTAATCGAAATTCATGGTCAGAGCCCCAGGGTCATTTTGGCAATGATGTTTCTCTGAATCTCATTCGATCCCGCGTAGATCGTGGTCTTGCGGAAGTTGCAGTAGCGCGGCGCGAGGCCCGCGGTGAAGCGGTCGAACTCCATGCCGCCGTCGACCGGCTTGCGCGGCTGCGCGAGCGGCCCCACCGCCTGCATCGCGAGCTCGGTCAGCCCCTGCTGGATCTCGGTGCCCTTGACCTTGAGCATCGAGACGTCCGCGCCCGGCGGCTGGCCGCTGCGGCGCATCTGGTCGAGGAAGCGCAGGTTCGTGATCTCGAGCGCCATCAGCTCGACTTCGAGGCGCGTCAGCTTGTCGCGGTAGCGCGGGTCCTCGGTGAGCGGCCGGCCGTCGTCGCCCGCCTGGCGCGCGGCGAACTCCTTCAGCTTCGCGAGCTCGCGCTTGGAGGCGCCGATGCGGCCCGTGTTCATGCGCTCGTGGCCGAGCAGGTACTTCGCCACCGTCCAGCCCTTGCCCTCCTCGAACACCAGGTTCTCCAGGGGCACTTCGACGTCGTCGAAGAACACCTCGTTCACCTCGTGCCCGCCGTCCATGAGAACGAGCGGCCGCACCGTGATGCCCGGGGTCTTCATGTCGATGAGCAGGAACGAGATGCCCTCCTGCTTTTTCGCCAGGTTCGAGTCGGTGCGCACGAGGCAAAAGATCCAGTCTGCGAAATGCCCGAGCGTGGTCCAGATCTTCTGGCCGTTGACGACGTAGTGATCGCCTTTCCTTTCCGCCTTGGTCTTGAGCGAGGCGAGGTCCGAGCCCGAACCGGGCTCCGAATAACCCTGGCACCAGAAGTCGTCGCCGTTGTAGATGCGCGGCAGGAAGCGCTTCTTCTGCGCTTCCGTCCCGAAGCGCAGCAGCACCGGCCCGCACATCGCAAGCCCGAACGGAATGAGCGGCGGCGTGCCGGCGTAGCCGAGCTCTTCCTCGAAGATGTAGCGCTGCACCACGTTCCAGCCCGTGCCGCCCCACTCCTTCGGCCAGGCGGGCGCGACCCAGCCTTTCTTGGCGAGGATGCGGTGCCAGCCGAGCAGGTCCTCGCGCCCGAGCTCCTCGTAGTTCGCGACCTTGTCGCGCAAATGCCTGGGCAGGTTGGCGTTCAGCCAGCCGCGCACCTCGTCGCGGAACGCGAGCTCTTCCTGCGAATAGTTGAGGTCCATGGTCCCTCCGGTGGAGCCTTGAAGTTTACTGCTACCGCGCCCGCGCGGGCACAACAAGGATGCCGTGTTTCAAACGGAACGTCGGAGGTCTATCGCGCCGCGCGGCGCATGAATTCGCGCAGCCCCGCGACGCGCGTCCCCTTGCCGAGGGGAAATCCGCTTTCGACCGGCGCGACGACCCAGGCCTCGCGAATTCCCAGGTCTTCGAGCGCGGCCCAGAACGATCTGCCGACGCTCGGCGCGGCCGAAGCCTTGCATTCGACCCCGATCCGGCGGCTGCCTTTTTCCAGCACCAGGTCCAGTTCCGCTCCGGTCGCCGCGCGGTAGAAATGAGCCCGCCATCCGGCGAAGGCAGCGATCGCGTTCTCGATCACCCAGCCTTCCCAGGAGGCGCCGCGCACCGGATGGCCGAGCAGATCGTCCGCGGTCTCGATCTCCAGCAAGCTGTGCAGGATGCCGGGATCGCGCAGATAGACCCGGGGAGACTTCACCAGGCGCTTGCGCAGGTTCGGCAGCAGCGGGGGCAGGAGCCGGATCATGAACGTCGCCGAGAGCAGCTCGAGATAGCTGCGCACCGTGACGTGGCTGATCCCCAGTGCCGCGCCCAACTGCGACTGGTTGAGCAACTGGCCGTGATGGTGCGCGCACATCCGCCAGAAGCGGGAAAGCGTCGCCGCGGGAACCCGCACTCCGAGCTGCGGCAGGTCGCGCTCCAGAAACGTGCGCACGAAGTCGCGCCGCCAGGCGACGCTCGCCGCCTCGCTGCGCGCAAGCAGGCTCTCCGGAAACCCACCCCGCGGCCAGAGCCGGCCCGCGGCGCGGCCCGCCTCGTCGGCGCGGAACGGCGTCAGCTCGAAATGCGCGATCCGGCCGGCGAGCGACTCCGAGCTCTGGCGCAGCAATTCCCGCGAAGCCGACCCGAGGATGAGGAAGCGCCCGGGCCGGCGCCGCGCATCGATGAGGCTGCGCAGCACGGCGAAAATCTCCGGCAGCCGCTGGATCTCGTCCAGGCACACCAGCCGGCCGGCATGGCGCTCGAGAAACAGCTCCGGTTCGGCGAGCCGGGCGCGGTCCGAGGGCCGCTCCAGATCGAGGTACAGAGCGTCGCGTCGCGCCGCCGCGATGCGCCGCGCGAGCGTCGACTTGCCGCACTGCCGCGGGCCGAGGATCGCCACCGCCGGGGCGCGCGCGAGCGCCGCCCGGATCTCCGGCTCGATCGCACGCGGAACATACCGGGTCTGCATATTGAAAGTCTACCTTTCAATCTGCAGACATGCCACCCGCGATCCGGCCCAGGCCTACGGACCTCGGTTTTCAGCGCGAAGCCGGCGCAACGGCAGGTAAAGCATCAGCGGCCGATCGCGAAACGGCGTGAATCCGTAGTGCGCATAGAAGGCTCTCGCCCGGTCGTTCTTGGCATCCACGATCAGGGCATAGGCGCCGACTTCTTCGGCAGCCCTGAGGCAGCGTTCGACGGCGCAACCGACGAGCAGTCTTCCCAACCCGGAGCCCTGCCGGTCCGCCCGGCAGGCGAGCCGTCCCATCCGGAAGCAGGGTACCGGATGCCTCGGCAGGCGCCTCCGCTCGGGCTCCTCCAGCCAGTCGCGATCGGCCTGCGCGGCACTCAATGTGCAGAAGCCGAGGACGGTGGCGGGCGCCGCCGAATCCGCAAGCACGTAAACGGCGCTTACGCCCTTGCGGCGGTGCTGGTGCGCGAAGCTGCGCAGATACTCGTTCAGCTCCGGGACGCCACAGTCGAATCCGCTCCGGTCGTGCAGTGCGGGGTCGAGCGGGCGCTCCTCAAGCACGCCTTACTTTTCTTCGCGACTCGCTCAGCGCGCGTTTGAGAGACGCGCTCGGCTTGAAGGAGCGATCGAGCGCTGCGGCAAAAGCGACGAAATCGCGCCGCGAGAGCGCCAACCGCGATTCGCGCTCAAGCAGCGCCTGCGCCTTCTCCTTGGCCGCCGATCGCACGAACCCGGCCATGGTCGTGCCCATGAGGGCCGCGGCCCGGGAAACGACCTCCTTGTCTTCGGCATCCATCTTGAGGTCGAAGCGCGCGCTCGGCAGGGCTTTCGGCATGATACGGCATTTTACCGTACTTAACCCCGGGTGCCAAGGCTAGAGGATCGTCACCCCGCCGTCGGCGACGATGGTCTGCCCGGTGATGAAGGCGGCGGCTTCCGATGCCAGGAACACGGCGATGCCGCCGATGTCGCGCGGCACGCCGAGGCGCCTGAGGGGCGTTCGCGCGATGCGTTCGGTGCGCCGTGCATCGTCCTCCCAGAGGGCGCGCGCGAAGTCGGTCTTGATGAGGCCCGGGGCGATGGCGTTGACACGCACGTTCTTCGGCCCCCACTCGGCGGCGAGGTTGCGCACCAGGTGGTGGTCGGCGGCCTTGGAGATGCCGTAGGCGCCGATCACGGTGTTGGCGATGATGCCGCCGATCGAGCCCACGCTGATGAAGCAGCCGCCGCCGCGCTCGGCCATCCCCGGGAGCGTGATCGCCGCGAGCCAGAGCACGCTCTTCACGTTGTTGTGCAGGGTCTTGTCGAGCATCTCGTCCGGAATCTGGGTCAGCGGGCCGTAGTACGGGTTGGCGGCCGCGTTCGCCACCGCGATGTCGACGCGGCCCCACTTTGCGAGCGCAGCATCGGCGAGCGCCTGCAGCTCGTCCTTGCGCGAGACGTTGCAGGGCTTCGCGAGCACTTCGAGCCCCTCGCGCTCGAACTCGGCGCGCACCGCCTCGCAGGCCTCGGCCTTGCGGCTCGAGACCACGACTTTCGCGCCCGCGCGCGCCATCTCCTCGGCGATCGATCTTCCGATGCCGCGCGTAGAGCCGGTGATCAGGGCCACTTTGCCGCTCAGGTCGAACAAGGACTTATCCATCGTAGTTCCGCTATGTGAAATGTCGTACGACTAAGTTGACATGGGCACCGCGCGGACAGAATATCGAAACGCGAAACAATCGGCAGCAGATCTCACTTCCTGGAGACTCCATGGGCTCGTCAGAACCCGGCGCCACGCTTTCCCCTCCGCCCCACAGCTACGAGCACGAGGGAGACCGGCAGTTTGCCACCACGCTGGCGCGCGGCCTCGAGGTGCTGCGCTGCTTCACCCCGCCCGAGCCGATGCTCGGCAACAAGGAGATCTCGGTGCGCACCGGGCTCCCCAAGCCCACGGTGTCGCGGCTCACCTACACGCTCACCAAGCTCGGGTACCTGCGCCACAACATGCGCCTTGGCAAGTACCAGCTCGGCTCTGCGGTGCTCTCGATCGGCTATCCCCTGCTCGCCTCGATGAGCATCCGCCAGATCGCGCGGCCGTTCATGAAGGAGCTCGCCGACCACGCCAACGGCTCGGTGTCGATGGGCATGCGCGACCGCCTCAATGTCGTCTACGTGGAGACCTGCCGCAGCGGCAACGGCATGGCGTCGCTGCCCGACATCGGCACCTCGGTGCCGATCGCGCAGTCGGTGATCGGCCGCGCCTACCTCTACGCCTGCACGCCGGCGGAGCGCGAGGCGCTGCTCAACCAGATGAAGGTGAAGGAGCCCGAGCTGCTGCGCAAGTTCCGGCCGCAGATCGACAAGTCGGCCGAGGACATCCGCGGCCGCGGCTTCTGCACCTCGCTCGGCGAGCTGCGCCGCGACACGCACGCGGTCGGCGTGCCGATGCGGCGCCAGGCCGACGCCGAGATCGTGTCCTTCAACTGCTCCGTGCCCGCGTTCCTGCTGAAGAAGGACCAGCTCGAGGAGGACATCGGCCCGCGCCTGGTGGCGATGGTGCGCAACATCGAGGCAGCACTCGGGATGCACTGAGCCGAGTCGCGCACCATGGGTCCGCTCGCCGGCATCCGCGTCCTGGAATTCGAAGCGATCGGCCCGGGCCCGTTCGCGGGGATGCTGCTCGCCGACATGGGCGCCGACGTGATCGTGGTGGACCGCCCCGCCTCGCCCGACCTCGGCCTCGCGCGCGAGCGCTGGATGGACGTGATGATGCGCGGCAAGCGCTCGGTGACGCTCGACCTGAAAAGCGCTTCCGCCGTTCAAGCCGTTCTTTCCCTGGTTTCGAGATCGGACGCCCTGATCGAGGGCTTTCGCCCCGGGGTCATGGAGCGCCTGGGCCTCGGGCCCGAGGCGCTGCACGCGCGCAACCCGCGGCTCGTCTACGGCCGCATGACCGGCTGGGGCCAGGACGGGCCGCTCAGCCCCCGCGCCGGACACGACATCAACTACATCGCGCTCGCCGGGGTGCTGAACGCGTTCGGCCGCAAGGGCGAGGCGCCGGTGATGCCGTTGAACCTCGTGGGCGACTTCGGCGGCGGCGGCATGCTGCTCGGCTTCGGCATCGCCTGCGCTCTCGTCGAGGCGCAGAGGTCCGGCAAGGGCCAGGTGGTGGACGCGGCGATGACCGAGGGAGCCTCGCTGCTCGCGGCGATGTTCTCCGGTTTTCTCGCCGCGAAGCGCTGGAGCGAGGAGCGCGGCGCGAACATCCTCGACACCGGCGCCCCCTGGTACGACGTCTACGAGACGAAGGACGGCAAATACGTCTCGATCGGCGCCATCGAGGCGAAGTTCTACGAGGAGCTGCTCAAGAGGCTGAAGCTCGAGGCCGAAGCGCTCCCCGCACAGCATGACCGCCAGGGCTGGCCCCAGCTCAGAAAACTATTCTCCGAAAAATTCAAGAGCAAGACGCGCGAGGAGTGGTGCGCGGTGTTCGAGGGCTCGGACGCGTGCTTCGCGCCCGTGCTCGGCTTCTCCGAGGCGCGGCGCCACGCGCACAACGCGGCGCGCAAGGCCTTCGTCACGGTCGCGGGCGTCGAGCAGCCCGCGCCCGCGCCGCGCTTCTCGCGCACGCCGGCAACGGTGCGCTCGGCGCCGCCCGAGCGCGGCGAGGGCGGCGAGCAGGCGCTTGCCGACTGGGGCTTCTCGGCCGCGGAGATCGCGCATTTCAGGTCCCTGGGAATGAATTTCAGTTGATGAGCGGCCCCCTCGCCGGCATCCGCGTCCTCGATATCTCGAACGTGATCGCCGGGCCGTTCGCCGCGGCGCTGCTCGGCGACTTCGGCGCGGAGGTGCTCAAGGTCGAGCTACCCGGCGGCGGCGACGCCCTGCGCAGCTTCCCGCCGCACAAGGACGGCAAGGGCCTCATGTGGAAGGCGACCAACCGCAACAAGAAGGCGGTGACGCTCGACCTGCGCAAGCCGGAGGGCCAGGCGTTGTTCAGGCGCCTGCTGCCGCGCTTCGACGTGCTGGTCGAGAACTACCGCCCCGGCACGCTGGAAGGCTGGGGCCTCCCGGGCGAGGCGCTGCGCGCCCTGCAGCCCAGGCTCGTCATCCTGCGCGTCACCGGCTTCGGCCAGAGCGGCCCGTACCGGGACTATGCCGGCTTCGCGCGCCTGTTCGAGGCGTATTCGGGGCTCACCTACATCACGCGCGCGCCGGGCGACCCGCCGATGCACCCCGGCTACCCGATCGGCGATCCGATCGCGGGGGTGTTCGGCGCCTTCGGCGTGCTGCTCGCGCTGCTGCACCGCGCGCGGCACCTCGACGCGCCCGGGCAGGAGATCGACCTCGCCTGCACCGAGGCGATGCTGCGGCTGCTCGAAGTCCTGCCGATCGAGTACGACCAGCTCGGGCTGGTGCACGAGCCGGTCGGCAACGGCAACGCCTACGTCGCGCCGGCGGGCATGTTCCGCTCGGCCGACGGCGCGTGGGTGACCTTCGCCGCGGCGACGCAGAGCGTGTTCGAGCGCTTCTGCGAGCGGATCGGCCGCCGGGACCTGCTCGAGGATGCGCGCTACCGGACCAACACGCTGCGCATGCAGCACGCGGCGGAGCTGAACGCGATCGTCGCCGCATGGATCGGCGCGCGTCCCTGGCGCGAGGGGGTGCGGCAGCTCTCGGAAGCCGGCGTCTCCGCCGGGCCCGTCTATTCGAATCGCGATGTCGCCGAGGATGCGCATTTCCGGTCCAGAGGGGCGATCGTGAAGATCAAGGACGAGGACTTCGGGTCGGTGGCGGTTCCCGGCGTGGTGCCGAGACTTTCGGCGACACCCGGCGAAGCGCGCAGCTCGGGCCCCGCGCCCGGGGCGCACAACGCCGAGGTCTACGGCGGCTGGCTGGGGCTCTCGGCGGCCGAGCAGGACGAGCTGCGGCGCGCGGGCGTCATCTAGAAGCAGGTTATTGCAGAAACATTACAATCGGGCGCCATGTTCGGCCGCCTGATGCCCCGCGAGGGCAACTTCTTCGAGCTGTTCAACCAGCACGCCGAGCGCATCGTCGAGGGCAGCCGCCAGCTCGCCTCGATGATCACGACGTTCAGCGACCTGGAGAAGCACGCCCAGGACATCGACAGCGCCGAGCGCGCCGCCGACAAGATCACGCACGAGACCATCACCCTGCTGCACAAGACCTTCATCACGCCGTTCGACCGTGACCAGATCCATACCCTGATCACCTCGATGGACGACATCCTGGACCTGATGCAGGACGTCGCCGAGTCGGTGGTGCTCTACGACATCCGCAGGGTGACGCCCGAGGCGAAGCAGCTCGCCGAGATCTGCCAGATGTGCTGCGAGCGCGTGAAGAGCGCCGTGCAGCTGCTGAAGAACGTCAAGCAGTCGGAGGCGATCCTCAAGACCTGCCACGAGATCGACCGCCTGGAGTCCGACGCCGACCGGGTAATGCGCGCGGCGATGTCGAAGCTCTTCCGCGACGAGCCCGACGTCAAGCAGGTGATCAAGCTGCGCGCCATCTACGACCTGCTCGAGACCATCACCGACCGCTGCGAGGACGTCGCCAACGTGATCGAGGGCATCGTCCTCGAGAACTCCTAGGGTGGAGGCCTCGCCGCTCGCGCTCGGCGTGGTGATCGCGCTGGTGCTCGTGGCGCTCGCGTTCGATTTCATGAACGGCTTTCACGACGCGGCCAACTCGATCGCGACCGTGGTCTCGACGCGCGTGCTCACGCCCTACCAGGCGGTGGTGCTCGCGGCCTTCTTCAATTTCGTCGCCCTGTTCGTCTTCCAGCTCAAGGTCGCCACCACGGTCGGGCGCGGCATCGTCGACCAGGGCGTGGTGGATCACTACCTGGTCTTCGGCGCGCTGGTCGGCGCGATCGCCTGGAACGTGATCACCTGGTGGTACGGCATCCCCTCGTCCTCCTCGCACGCGCTGATCGGCGGCCTGGTCGGGGCAGCGGTCGCCAAGGCGGGCACCTGGGCGCTGGTGCCGGCCGGGCTGCTGAAGACGGTCGCGTTCATCTTCATCTCTCCGCTGCTCGGCATGCTCTTCGGCGCGGCGCTGATGCTGCTGACCGCCTGGCTGTTCGTGCGCACCCCGCCGAGCCGCGTCGACCGCTGGTTCCGGCGCCTGCAGCTGCTGTCCTCGTCGCTCTACTCGCTCGGCCACGGCGGCAACGACGCGCAGAAGACGGTGGGCATCATCTGGATGCTGCTGATCGCCGCCGGCTACCTCGGCGGCAAGGACCCGGTGCCGGTCTGGGTCGTGGCGGCCTGCTACATCACGATCGCGCTCGGCACCGCGTTCGGCGGCTGGCGCATCGTCAAGACCATGGGGCAGAGGATCACCAAGCTCAAGCCGGTCGGCGGCTGCTGCGCCGAGACCGGCGGGGCGATGATGCTGTTCCTCGCCACGGGGTTCGGCATCCCGGTCTCGACCACGCACACCATCACCGGTGCGATCGTCGGCGTCGGCTCCGCGCAGAACGCCTCCGCGGTGCGCTGGGGCGTCGCGGGCACCATCGTCTGGGCCTGGATCCTGACCATCCCCTGCTCGGCCTTCATCGCCGGCGCGGCGTGGTGGCTGGGACGGCACCTGCTCGCGCCGGGGCCGTAGACCGGCTCAGGCGTAGGTGATCGCCTCGGGCCGGTCGGGCCGCTCGAGGTGCGGCACGGCGTTGAAGCTGACGCAGTGGATGGCGCGCGCGTTGAAGTGGAACTCGCTCACCCCCGTGTTGCGCGTGCGCAGGTTCAAGTCGACCACGCCGCGCGCCGGCATCTTCAGCACTTCGGCCATGATCGTCGAGATCGGGCCCCCGGAGCTCACCACCAGCACGCGCCTTGCGCCGCTCGCGCGCACTTCCTCGAGCACTTCCAGCACCCCGGCGCGGAACTCGGCGAAAGGCAGATGCCCCTTCGCCGGGAGCGAGCCCTCGGTCCAGGCATAGAGCGCCTCGCGCAGCACCCGGAAATGCTCGCGCTGCGCGCCGCCCTGGCGCAGGCTCTCCTCTCCGGTGTGCGCATGCAGCAGCGCCAGGCTGTCGTACTCGTCGAGGCCCGGCCGCTCCTCGCACGACGGCTCGATCCCCATCGCCTCGCAGATGCCGGCGAGCGTCTCGGCATGGCGTCTGAGCGTGCCGCGCACGATGCGGTCGAACGCGAGGCCGCGCGCGGCGAAATGCTCCCCGAGCCAGCGCGCCTGCCGCCAGCCGAGCTCGGAGAGCCGGTCGTAGTCGTCGGCGCCGAAAGAAGCCTGCGCGTGCCGCACCAGAAACAGTTCCGCCATAGACCGGCATTGTATGGAACAATTAATTCATGAAGATTGCAGGCAAGGTGTGCGTCGTCACCGGCGCGGGCAGCGGCATCGGAAGAGCGCTCGCCGAGCGCCTCGCCAAAGAGGGCGCGCGCGGCGTGGTGTGCGCCGATCTCATGGAATCCAACGCCAAGGCGGTCGCCGCCGGGGTCGGCGGACTCGGCCTGCGCTGCGACGTGGCGCAGGAAGGCGACATGAACGAGCTGGTGGTGGCCGCGCTCGAGCGCTACGGCGCGGTCGACCTCTTCTGCTCCAACGCCGGCATCATCGGGCGGCACGGGCTGGATGCGTCGCTCAAGGACTGGCGGCGCACCATGGACGTCAATTTCATGGCGCATGTGCTCGCCGCGCGCGCCGTGGTGCCGGTGATGCTGAAGCAGGGCGGCGGCTACATCGTCGCCACCGCCTCCGCGGCGGGCCTGCTGATGCAGGTCGACTCGGCCACCTACACCGTTTCCAAGCACGCCGCGGTCGCGTTCGCCGAGTGGCTCGCGGTCAACTACGGCGAGCGCGGCATCAAGGTCTCCTGCCTCTGCCCGCAGGGCGTGAGGACGCCGATGCTGCTCGGCCCTACGGGGGACCGGAAGTCCTTCCTCTCGGAGGGTTCGGTCAGCGCCGAGGACGTCGCGGCGCGCGTGGTCGAAGCGATCGAAGCCGAACGCTTCCTCATCCTGCCGCACCCCGAGGTCGCCGAGTACGAGCAAAGGAAGGCCTCCGATCGGGACCGGTGGCTAAAAGGGATGCGGCGGCTGCGGACGCAGATCCTGGCCGATCCGAAGATGCAGGGTCTCGATTAGCGCGGTGCGGACGCTCCGAGACGGCCGACTTGAAACTCGGCGTTCACCTCCCCGGCCTTCTCGAACCTGAGCTTCACCGGCACCTTCTCGCCTTCCTTGAAGGGCCGCCTGACGTCCATGAACATGAGGTGCGCGCCGCCGGGCTTGAGCTCGAAGCTGCCCTTCGCCGGCACGTCGTAGCCGGGGACCTCGCGCATTTTCATGACGCCGCCCTCGTTGACATGCACGTGCATCTCCACGCGCGCTGCCGCGGGCGACGAGGCGCCGACCAGGCGCTCGGCCGCCGCGCCCTGGTTGCGGATGATCATGTAGCCGCCGGCGACCTTCGCGCCCGGCGCCGTGGCGCGCGCCCAGGGCTTGTCGATTTGTATTTGCGAAAAAGCGGGGAAGGAGAGAAAAACCAGCAAGAGAAAAAACCACGATTTCATGGGCTCGTCCTCCGGTTTTCCTCCTCCTGGAGCTTCCTCCAGAACACCTTGCCGGTCGCGGTCTTGGGCAGCGCCTCCACGAACTCGACCTGGCGCGGCACCTTGAAGGCGGCCATCTTCTCGCGCGCCCAGGCGGTGATCGATTCGGGTGAGACCTTGCCGCGCGCCGCGGCCTTGAGCACCACCACCGCCTTCACGGTCTCGCCGCGGTGCGCGTCCTTCGCCGCGATCACGCAGGCCTCCTGGATGTCGGGGTGCGCGTAGAGCATCGCCTCGACCTCGGCCGGCCAGACCTTGAAGCCCGAGCAGTTGATCATGCGCTTCAGGCGGTCGGTGATGAAGAAATAGCCTTCCTCGTCGTAGTAACCGAGGTCGCCGGTGCGGAAGAACCGCTTGCCGTCGTGCTCGAGGAAGGCTTCGGCAGTCGCTCGTTCCTGCTTCCAGTAGCCGCGGAACACCTGCGGGCCGTGCACGATGATCTCGCCCACCTCGCCCGGGCCGCACTCGCGGCGCGTGTCGGGGTCGATGACGCGCGCGTCGGTGTCGAAGTACGGGATGCCGGCGCACTGGCGCTTGGGCCTGTGAACCGGGTTGACGTGCGTAGGGGCTGCGGTTTCGGTGAGGCCGTAGCCCTCGAGGAACGGCATGCCGAAGGTGCTCTCGATCCGAGCGGCGAGCGCCTCGGGCATCGCGGCGCCGCCGCCGCCGATGCGCGCGAGCGACGAGAGGTCGTACCTGCCGAGATCCGGGTTGGCGAGGAAGTCCACGATCATGGTCGTGATCCCGGTGATGGCCGTGACGCGGTGGCGCTGGATCAGCTCGGCCGCGGTGTCGCGGTCCCAGCGCGTCATCAGCACGCTCGCCCCGCCGAGCTGGATCGGGATGTTCATGTTCGCCTGCATGCCGGTGAGGTGGAACATCGGCAGCACGCCGAGCACGACCGCCTCGCTCGAGGTCTGCGACCAGGCGCAGCCGCCGGTGCTGGTGGCGAGCAGGTTCGCGTGCGTCAGCATGCAGCCCTTCGGGCGACCCGTGGTCCCCGAGGTGTAGGGCAGCACCGCCAGGTCGTCGGGACCGGATTGGTGCGGTTTCGGGGTTCTTCCTTCGGCGATGCACTTCGTCCACGCCGCGACCCCGGAGCGACCCGGATCGAAAGCCGCCTGGCGCACGACCTCCGGGACCTTGAGGCCGGTCTTTTCCTTCAGGTAGTCCGAGTAGGCGGCGAGGATCAGGTGCTCGGTCCTTCCCTTGCCGAGATGGGGCTCGATCTCCGGGTACAGCTCCTGTCCGGCGATCGCCGTGCGCGCGTCGGAGTCCTCGACGTAGTGCGCGAGCTCCTCGCTCTTGTTCATCGGGTTGACCGGCACCACCACCGCATCGGCGCGCAGGATGGCGTAGTAGCCGATGATGAACTGGGGGCTGTTCTGCGCGTAGAGCAGCACGCGGTCGCCGCGCGCGACGCCGCAGCGGTCCTGCAGGTAGCCCGCCAGCGCCGCGACCTCGCGCTCGAGCGCGGCATAGGGGAGCGTGCTGCCGTAGTAGAGGATCGCGGCCTTGTCCGGGTAGCGCCGCGCGCTCACCTCGAGGTTGTAGCACAGGCTCGTGCGCGGCACCGCGAGCGTCTTCGGCACCGCCGGGGGCCAGTGCGGGAAATGGCGGTCGAAAAAGCTCATGCCGCGAATCGCTTTACGGCCTTTTCATTCCATTTCATTCCAAAACCATTCCCGGACGGACCAACCGCGCAACCTTTCTCGATCCTCACCGGTTCCTGCAGGACGGGGTCGGCCCAGTCTACGTACTCCAGCCAGTGGCGCGTAGGCGTCACCGCGAGCAGCTGGCAGCTCGCCTCGGGGAAAAGATGGCTCGACATCTCCAGCCCCGCGCCCTGCGCGAGCGCCGCCGCGCGCATCCAGCCCGTGACGCCGCCGATCCTCTGCGCGTCCGGCATCACGTAGTCGCAGGCGCCCGCGGCGATCGCCTGCGCCATCTGCTCGGGGCCCATGAAGTTCTCGCCGATCTGGATCGGCGTTTTGATTTCGCGCGCTAGCGTGGCGCAGCCGGCGAAATCGTCCGCCCGCACCGGCTCCTCGATCCAGACAACGCCGCCCTCGTCGTCGATCATGCGGCCGCGCCTCAGCGCCTCGGCCACCGTGAGCGCCTGGTTGAAGTCCACCATCAGCGCGGTCTCCGGCCCGATCGCCTTCTTCACCGCGCGCAGCGCCTCGAGATCGGCCTTTGCGTCCGGCCGGCCAAGACGAAGCTTTACAGCGGGGAAACCCTCCTCTACGAGCTCCACAGCCTCTTTGATCAAGGGCTTCAGAGGCATGATGCCCAACCCCTTCGAGTTGTAGGCAGGCACCGGCTGGAGCGCTCCGCCGAGCAGCCGCGCCACCGGCGCGCCGAGCGCCTGGCCGAGCGCGTCCCAGGCGCACATGTCGATCCCGGCCATGGCGAAGAGCACGATGTTGTGCACGCCGAGCAGCGTATAGCGCGCGCGCAGCTTTCTCTCGATCTCGAAGGGCGCCACCGCGTCGCCCTCGAGCATCCCGCCCATCGCCTCCGCGAGCGCGGCGATGGGCTTCAGGTTCTGCTTTCCCAGCGCAAACAGGTAGCTCCGGCCGACGATGCCCGCGTCGGTTCTCAGGTCGAGGAGCACGAGCGGCGCGACGGTCAGCGCGCCGGTCGAGGTGGCGAGCGGCCGGCGCATCGGCGCCGCGACCGCGCGCACCGCGAGCGAGGCGATTCTCAAGCGCTGCGTGGCGGCCATCCTCGAAGCCCCTCCCGGAACAAAGTCGCTTGTGCGATCATAACCGCGGAGCGGTCAGGGGGCTGCCATGAGGTCCACGTTTCGAATCCTGCCTGCAGCGCTGGTTGCGCTCGTCCTGTGCGCGCCGGCGGCGGCGCAGCAGAAGGCCAACCGCGCGCCCGGCTTCGACAAGCTCGCGCCGGGCGCCAGGGTCGCGATCATGCCGGCGGATATCGAGCTCTTCGAGGTGAGCGGCGGCGGCATCGTAGAGCCGCGCGCCGAGTGGACCGCCGCCGCGCAGCAGCACGTGCGCAACGCCTACCGGCTGCGCAAGGAAAAGCTGGGGCTGAAGGTCACCGAGCTCGAGGACGACGCGAGCGAGCCGGTGCTCGAGCTCAACCGCCTGCACAACGCGGTGGCCGGCGCGATCGCCAGCCACCACTTCGGGCTGATGGGGCTGCCCACCAAGGAGGACAAGCTCGACTGGTCGCTCGGGCCCGGCGTGTCCTACGTGCGCGAGAAGACGGGCGCCGACTACGCGATCTTCACGTTCATCCGCGACAGCTACCTGTCGGAGGAGCGCAAGGCGGCGATGGTGATCGGCGCGCTCTTCGGCGTGGGCATCGCGGGAGGCCAGATCCAGTTCGCGTTCGTCTCGCTGGTCGACCTGAAGAGCGGCCAGGTGGTATGGGCGAACCGCGTGCTGCGCGCCACGGGCGACCTGCGCACCGCGGAGCCGGCGCAGGAGACCGTGGACGCGATGCTCACGGGCCTGATCGAGCAGGCCGGCCCGCCATCGACGGCGCCGCGGCCGCGCTCGATCCGGGACTGGTAGGGCGTGCTGCGCAGGCGCCTGGTCCTCGGCTGCGGCTGCGCGGCGCTCGCGACCTTGCCGTGGTCGGGCGCGCTCGCGCAGTGGAGCGCCCCGCCCCGCTTCAAGCGGCCCGAGCCGGGCAGCGACGAGGGCGGCCTCTGGGCGCTCATGGACCGCGAGGAGCAGAAGCTGCGGCGCAGCGGCTTCCTGATCCGCGACAAGGCGCTGCAGGATTACGTCAGCGGCATCGCCTGCAGGCTCGCGGGCGAGCACTGTCCCGACGTGCGCGTCTACCTGGTGCAGACGCCGTACTTCAACGCCTCGATGGCGCCCAACGGCATGATGCAGGTCTGGTCCGGGCTGCTGCTGCGCATGACGAGCGAGGCGCAGCTCGCCGCGATCCTCGGTCACGAGATCGGGCATTACCTCGGGCGGCACTCGATCGAGCGCCTGCGCGACGCCAAGTCGAAGAGCGCCTTCGGCCAGTTCCTCGGCATCCTGCTCGCGCGCGCGGGCGGCGTCGGCAGCATCGCGCAGCTCGCGCTGCTCGCGGGCATGCTCGCCTACAGCCGCGACCAGGAGCGCGAGGCCGACCAGGTCGGCCTGGAGCTGATGGCGCGCGCCGGCTACGCGCCGATCGAGGCTTCGCGCGTGTGGACGCAGCTGCTCGAGGAGCTGAAGGCGGGCGCGCAGGACCGCGAGGAGTTCTGGAACGAGAGCGTGCTCTTCGCCACGCACCCGCCGGCCGAGGAGCGGCAGAAGACGCTCGCCGAGGCCGCCGCCGCGCGCGGCGCGGTGGGGCGCACGGGCGAGACCGAGTACCGCGCCGCGCTCGCGCAGCACCGCAGCGAGTTCCTCGCCGACGAGCTCAAGCGCCGCAGCTTCGGCGAGACGCGGGTGCTCTTCGAGCGCATGCTCGCCGCCCTGCCCGACGACGGCGAGGTGCAGTACAGCCTCGGCGAGGCCTACCGGCTGCGCGCCGGGGACGAGGACCTGAAGCAGGCGGTCGCCGCCTACCGGCGCGCCGAGGCGATGAAAGGCACGCCGGCCGAGCTGTATCGCTCGCTCGGGCTCGTCCACCGCCAGCTCGGCGAGGCGCAGCAGGCCGAGGCCGCGTTCGCGCGCTACCTCGAGCTCAAGCCCGGCGCGCCCGACGGCGCGCTCATCCGCACCTATCTGAAAAGGACCGGCTCATGATCCTGCGCACCGCGCTCATCGCGCTCCTGCTGCTGCTCCTGTCGGCCTGCACCACCGTCACGAAGGTCGGGCCCGGCAGCGTCACGGTCAAGGACATGCAGATCGCCCTGGACGGCCCCTGGAACCGCTTCGAGTCGAGCGCGCTCGTGCTCTTCCAGGCCCCCGGCGCCACCGAGATCTGGACGCGCGAGGGCTTCACGCTCGACGTGCTCGCGTTCTATTTCGGCATCGCGGACGGCGAGACCATCGGCATGGCGCTGCCGCGCACGCAGAAGAAGATGCCGCAGTTCCGCCTCAGGATGACCCCGCACGAGATCGTCGAGGCGTTCGAGACCGTGGTGACGCAGGACGGGTCGCTGTTCAAGCTCGCCAGGCTCGAGCCCGCGCGCTTCGCCGGCGGCGAGGGCTTTCGCTTCGAATACGAGCTGAAGCGCAAAGGGGACAGCCTGCTCTTCAACGGCGTCGGCTACGGCACCGTGGCGAACCAGAAGCTGTATCTCATGGCCTACAGCGCGCCGCGCACCTACTACTTCCCCAAGCTGTTGCCCGCCCTGGAAGCGGCGGTTCGCTCGGCGACGATCAAGCGCTAGGACGGCCTGCGGGCCCCCAGATCGAAGGGGGTGCTGCGCGCGGGTCGCGCGCGCCCCAGCGTCCCGCTTCGACCAGGTGCAGGAAGTCCTCCAGCAGCCGGTTGAAGAGCGCCGGCTCCTCGAGGTTGATGGCGTGGCCGCTCCTGGGCAGCACGGCCAGCCCCGCCGCAGGGATGCAGCGCTTCATCAGCAGGCAGGCTTCGAGGCACGGCTCTTCCTCGTCGCCCGCCAGGATCAACGTGGGAACGGCGATGCGCTGCATCTCGGCGGTCAGGCCGTAGAGCGAAGGCCGGCGCGCCTGGTAGCCGAGCATGGTGTTCGCCGAGCCCGCCGCGGAGTGCTCGGCGAGCTGGCGCTCGTACTCGGCGAAGCCGCGCGGGTCCTTGTTCTGCAGCTGCACGCGCGTGGGGCCGTGGCCGTAGGTCGCGGCGAAATGCGCCATGCCCTTCTCGCGGATCACCCTCGCGTTCTCGCGCGCGTCGGCCTGGAACTGGGCGTATTGCGCGGGATGCGCGCCGTAGCCCCCGCCCGCGACGGTGAGCGAAAGCGCGCGCGCGGGATAGGCCATGCCGAAGTGCAGCGTCGCGAACGCGCCCATCGACAGCCCCACCACGTGCGCCCTCTCGATGCCGAGCGCGTCCAGCACGCAGCGGATGTCGTCGCGCGCGCGCGCCTGCGAGTAGCGCTCTGCGTCCTCGGGCACGTCCGAGGGCGGGTAGCCGCGCGCGTTGTAGTTGATGCAGCGGTAGCGCCGCGCGAAGTGGCGCACCTGGGGCTCCCAGCTGCGCGAATCGCCCGCAAACTCGTGCACGAATACGAGCGGGGTCCCGCTGCCGGTTTCTTCGTAGTAGAGCCTGACGCCGTCGTCGGTGGTGAGAGTAGGCATAATGCAAGCCTATATGGATTTGAATCTCAAAGGGAAGCGGGTTCTGGTTACAGGCGCATCCAAAGGAATCGGCCGCGCGTGCGGCGAAGCCTTCGCTCGCGAGGGGTGCGTCGTTCTGGGTACCTCCCGAAGCATCGCGCCCGGGCCGAATGCAAGGCAGGCCGACCTGTCACTGCGCGGAGTCGCGGAAGAACTCTCCGCCTGGGCCGGAGACCTCGACATCCTGGTCAACAACGCAGGCGCGATCCCCGGCGGCGACCTGCAGCGCGTGGACGAGGAAACCTGGCGCCGCGCCTGGGACCTGAAGGTGTTCGGCTACATCAATCTGACGCGCGCCGTCTACGCGAAGATGAAGACGCGCGGGCGCGGCGTCATCGTCAACATCCTCGGCAACGCGGGCGAGCGGCTCAACCCGGCCTACATCGCCGGCAGCACCGCGAACGCCGGGTTGATGGCCTTCACGCGCACGCTCGGCGGCGCCTCGCACGCCGACGGCATCCGCGTGGTCGGCATCAATCCGGGGCCCGTCGCCACGGATCGGCTGATCTCGCTTTACAGGCAGATGGCGCAGACCAAGCTCGGCGATGCCGAGCGCTACCGCGAGCTCTTCAAGGAGATGTCCTTCGGCCGGCCGGCGAGCGCGGACGAGATCGCCTCGGCCGCGGCCTTTCTCGCCTCCGAGCGCTCGGCCTACACCTCGGGCTGCATCCTCACCATCGACGGCGGCCTCGCCGCGCGCTGGAGCTAGCCGGGTTTCGCAAGCTGGTAACCGAAGCGCGGGAAATGCACGTGCACGGTGCCCGCTCGCGGGTCGGTGCGCCGGATCACGATCTCGTCGGCCGATGCCTGCAGTAGTTCGCCGACTACCGGATCCAGACCGGTGTCCACGGGCATCACCGACGCTTGGGCGCCGAGCGCGATGCCGTTGGTCTCCAGCGCCAAGGCATTCTTTACCGGCTCGGGTTTCGAGGACTTGGCGAGCTCGATCGCTCCGCCGCTGGTGAGGTCCCTCGACTTGCCGTGGCCGAGCGCGGTCATGCGCTGCATGAAGGCGAGCGTGCGCGCATAAGGCGCGAGCATCGGGCGCAGGTCCTCCGGCAGCCAGATGGGCCAGAGCGCGTGATACAGGCAGAAGTCCGCATAGCAGGGCTCGGCGCCGAACAGGAAGCTCGCCGCGAGCTGCGCCTCGATCTTGCCGAGCAAGCCCGCCAGGTTCGCCTTGCACTCGTGCATCGGGCCGCGGCGCAATCCCGCGCGATAGGCCGAGCGGTCCTTGCCGAAGGCCGCGAGGTACTCCGGCGTCGCGTCCTTGAAGAACATCTTCATCATGCCCGCCCCCGGCTGGAAGCCCACGGGCACGGTATTCCAGAACAGCGTGGTGTCGGCGAAATGCGCCGCCGCCTGCTGCGCGTAGCTCTCGCCGTGCGGGAAGAGAGATGGCGACGGCGCGAGGCGCTCCAGCACGCGCGCGATCAGCGCCGTATCGCAGTAGATGTCGGCGCCCAGCTGCAGGATCGGCGTTCGGCGGTAGCCGCCCGTGAGCGCCACAACGTCCGGCTTGGGCATGATCAGCGGGATCTGCACCGACTTCCACGCGAGGCGCTTGAAGCCCAGCATCAGGCGCGCCTTCTCGGCGAACGGAGAAACGGGGTAATGGTGCAGCACCGGTTCGGTCATAATCCGCCCTTGCCGAAAAAGACCATGGTAACCCGGTGAAAGCAGTCCTCTGCAAGCAGTTCGGCCCGCCCGAGTCGCTGGTGATCGAGGACCTGCCCTCGCCGCAGGCGGGCCCCGGCGAGGTCGTGGTCGGCATCAAGGCGGCGAGCGTCAATTTTCCCGACGTGCTGATCATCCAGAACAAGTACCAGTTCAAGCCGCCGCTGCCGTTCTCGCCCGGCAGCGAGATGGCGGGCGTGGTGAAGGAGGTCGGCGCGGGCGTGAAGGGCTTCAAGCCGGGCGACCGGGTGATCGCGTTCACCACGTACGGCGCCTTTGCCGAGGAAGTGAAAGTCGAGGCCGCGCGCCTGGTGCCGATTCCGAAGGGCATGGACTTCGAGAGCGCCGCGGCGTTCCTGCTCACCTATGGCACCTCGGACCATGCGCTGCGCGACCGCGCCGGCCTCAAGGCGGGAGAGACGCTGCTCGTGCTCGGCGCCGCGGGCGGCGTCGGCATCGCCGCGATCGAGATCGGCAAGGCGCTCGGTGCGCGCGTCATCGCCTGCGCCTCGAGCGAAGAGAAGCTCGCGGTGTGCCGCGAGCACGGCGCCGACGAGACGATCGACTACGCCGCCGAGGACCTGCGCGAGCGCATCAAGCAGCTCACCGCCGGCCGGGGCGTGGACGTCGTCTACGACGCGGTCGGCGGGCGCTACACGGAGCCCGCGCTGCGCTCGACCGCCTGGCGCGGACGGCTGCTGGTGGTCGGCTTCGCGGCGGGAGACATTCCGAGAATTCCGCTCAATCTGGCGCTGCTCAAGGGCTGCGCGATCGTGGGCGTGTTCTGGGGCGATTTCGCGCGCCGCGAGCCCAAGGCGCTCGCGGCGAGCATCGGCCAGCTCGCGGCGTGGTTCCGCGAGGGAAAGCTCAGGCCCCACGTTTCGCAGACCTTCCCGCTCGCTCAGGCCGCAGACGCCTTGAAGCTGATGGCGGCGAGGAAGGTGAAGGGAAAAGTGGTTCTCACGGTCTAGTTCCGTCGCCGGCGCCCAGCGGGCGCTGCATCAGCACGGAATCCACCCAGCGCCCGAGCTTGTAGCCGGTGGAGCGCAGGTTGCCGGCGCGCACGAAGCCGAGGCTCGCGTGCAGCGCGATCGAGGCGAGGTTCGCGCTGTCGCCGATCACGGCGACGATCTGCCGGTAGTTGAGCGCCTCGCAGCGCGCGATCAGCTCGGCGAGCAGTGCCTTGCCGATGCCCTTGCCCTGCTGACCTTCCTTGACGTAGACCGAGTCCTCCAGCGTATAGCGGTACGCCGAGCGCGTCCGGTAGAGCGTGCAATAGCCGTAGCCGAGCACCTCGCCCGCCTCCTCGGCCGCGAGATACGGCAGTCCCTGGCCGGTCACTTCCGCGAAGCGCCGCCGCATCTCCTCCACGGGCGGCGGCACCTCCTCGAAGGAGGCGAGGCCGTGCAGCACGTGGTGGGCGTAGATCGCCTGGATGGCGGGGAGATCTTGCGGCGCAGCGGGCCTGATCAGCATGGAACGATTATAGTGGCGCCATGAGAACCGTCCTCGCAGCCGCAACGCTCGCCCTGCTGCTCGCCGCCTGCTCCAAGGTGACGCAGAAGAACTTCGGCAAGATCCGCGAAGGCATGACCGAGCAGGAGGTCCACGCGATCCTCGGCAGCCCCAGCGAGTCCAACACCACCACGGTGCTCGGGATCTCGGGGACCGCTTCGCGCTGGGCCTCCGGCGACAGCGTGATCACGATCCGGTTCGTGAACGGCAAGGTCGCGCTCTCGAGCTTCGACAAGGCGCCGGCGAGGAAGTGACGCAAAGCGGCGTCTAAGTGACTCGAATCGATGCCCGCGCGCTGCGCGCGCTGCTCGACGCGGGCGGCGAAGTCGCGCTGCTCGACGTGCGCGAAGAAGGCGTGCACTCGCGCGGCCACCTCTTCCTCGCCACCTCGGCGCCGCTCTCCACGCTCGAGCTCCACGCCGCGCGGCTGGTGCCCCGGCCCGGCGCCACGGTCGTGCTGGTCGACGACGACGAGCGCCTCGCGCTGCGCGCCGCGGGCGTGCTCGCGCGGCTCGGCTATCGCGACCTGCGCGTGCTCGCGGGCGGCATGCCCGGCTGGCGTCAGGCGGGCTACGAGGTCTATTCGGGCGTGCACGTGCCTTCCAAGGCCTTCGGCGAGCATGTCGAGCACCGGGAGAAGACGCCGCGCGTCTCGGCTGCCGAGCTCAAGGCGATGCTGGACGCGGGCGAGGACCTGGTCGTGCTCGACTCGCGGCCGATGAGCGAATACCGCGTGATGAACATACCGGGCGCGACCGACTGCCCGGGCGCGGAGCTCGTCTACCGCGTGCACCAGGCCGCGCCGCGGCCGCAGACGCTGGTGGTGGTGAACTGCGCCGGGCGCACGCGCTCGATCATCGGCGCGCAGTCGCTCATCAACGCCGGCATCCCGAACCGGGTCGTGGCGCTGAAGAACGGCACCATGGGCTGGCATCTCGCGGGGTTCGAGCTCGAGCACGGCCAGGCGCGCATGGCGAAGGTGCCGGACAAGGAGGCCCTGGAGAAAGCGAAGGCCGCCGCGGCGAAGGTCGCCGCGCGATTCGACATCCAGGAGATCTCTTTGTCCCGGCTGAACAAGCTTCTCCAGGAGAAAACCAGGACGACGTACGTCTTCGACGTGCGCTCGCCGGAAGAGTACGAGGCGGGCCACCTGCCGGGCTCGGTCTCGGCGCCGGGCGGGCAGCTGGTGCAGGAAACCGACAGCTACGCCGCGGTGCGCAACGCGCGCATCGCGCTGGTGGACGACCATGGTGTGCGCGCCACCATGACCGCCTCCTGGCTGCTGCAGATGGGCTGGAAGGAGGTTTTCGTCGTCACCGAGGGTCTCGGGGGTTCACTTGAAAAGGGTTTTCCGGATCGGGGTTCGCTTCCCGACGTCGCCCTGATAGCCGTGAACAAACTGCCAAAGCACTCATTGCTCCTTGATTTCGCGACCAGCATCCAGTATCGCAAAGGCCACATCCCGGGTGCCGCGTTCGCCATCCGTTCCCGCCTGGAGAAGCAGAAGGAGTTCCTGAAAGGAAAGACCGCCGTCTGCACTTCCCCTGACGGCGTGCTCGCGCGCTATGCGGCCGCCGACCTGGCGGCGCTCGGCGTCGAGGCCGCGGCGCTCGAAGGCGGCACCGACGCCTGGCATGCCGCCGGGCTGCCGATGGAATCGGGCGAGACGCGCATGCTCGAGCCGCCCGAGGACGTCTACTACAAGCCCTACGACGGCAAGACGCAGGTCGAGGCGGCGATGCGCGACTACCTGCACTGGGAGGTCGCGCTGCTCGAGCAGATCCGGCGCGACCCGGACTGCCGGTTCAAGGATTTCTAGGCAAGAAAAAAGGCCGCCCGGAGGCGGCCTTTCGAAATCGGGCTCTGACCCCGATGATCCGGCTCAGCTGCCGCCCGCGCCTGCGGTCGCCTCCGCGGCCGGCGCCGCGACTTCGGCGGGCGGGGTCTCGAGCAGCGGCGGCTCGGCGGCCTGGTCCTTGCGGATCTTGTGGTACGCGAGGCCGGTGCCCGCCGGGATGAGGCGCCCGACGATGACGTTCTCCTTCAGGCCCCTCAACTCGTCCTTCTTGCCCATGATCGCGGCTTCGGTCAGCACGCGCGTGGTCTCCTGGAACGAGGCCGCCGAGATGAACGAGTCGGTCGAGAGCGACGCCTTGGTGATGCCGAGCAGCATGTAGGAGTAGGTCGCCGGCCGCTTGCCTTCCTTCTCGGCCTTCTCGTTCTCCTCCAGCACCTCGGCGCGCTCGACCTGCTCGCCGGTGATGAACGGGGTGTCGCCCGGATCCTCGACCTGTACGCGGCGCAGCATCTGGCGCACGATCACCTCGATGTGCTTGTCGTTGATCTTCACGCCCTGCAGCCGGTAGACGTCCTGCACCTCGTCGATGATGTAGCGCGCGAGCGCCTCCACCCCGAGCAGGCGCAGCAGGTCGTGCGGGTCCACCGGGCCGTCCACGATCATCTCGCCCTTGTTGACCACCTGGCCGTCGTGCACCAGCACGTGCTTGTCCTTCGGGATCAGGTACTCGTGCTGCTGCTGGTCGAGGTCGGTGATCACCAGGCGCTGCTTGCCCTTGGTGTCCTTGCCGAAGCTGACCGTGCCGGTGACTTCCGCGAGCATCCCCGCGTCCTTGGGCGAGCGCGCCTCGAACAGCTCCGCGACGCGCGGCAGGCCGCCCGTGATGTCGCGGGTCTTGGAGGTCTCCTGCGGGATCCTCGCCAGCACCTCGCCGACCGACACCTGCTGGCCGTCGCGCACCGCGATCACCGCGCCCACCGGGAAGCTGATGTTCACGGCATGGTCGGTGCCGGCGATCTTCACCTCCTCGCCCTGCTCGTTGATCATCTTCACCGAGGGCCGCACGCCCTTCGCCGCCGCGCTGCCGCGGCGCTTGGGATCGATCACGACCAGGGTCGAGAGCCCGGTGACGTCGTCGATCTGCTTGGCGACCGTGGTGCCTTCCTCGACGTGCTCGAACTTCACCGTGCCGGCGTACTCGGTGACGATCGGACGGTGGTGCGGGTCCCAGTTGGCGAGCGTCGCGCCCGCCTTGACCGGCTTGCCGTCGGTGACCGAGAGCAGCGCGCCGTAGGGGACCTTGTGGCGCTCGCGCTCGCGGTGGTTGTCGTCCACGATCACCACCTCGCCCGAGCGCGAGATCACCACCTTGTCGCCCTTGGCGTTCTGCACGTAGCGCATCGCCGGGGTGAAGCGTGCCGTCCCGGCCGACTTCGCCTCGACGTGGCTCTGCACCGCGGTCCGGGAGGCCGCCCCGCCGATGTGGAAGGTGCGCATGGTGAGCTGGGTGCCGGGCTCGCCGATCGACTGCGCGGCGATCACGCCCAGCGCCTCGCCTACGTTCACCAGCGAACCGCGGCCGAGGTCGCGCCCGTAGCACTTGGCGCACACGCCCCAGCGCGTGTCGCAGGTGAGCGGCGTGCGCACCTTGACTTCGTCGATGCCGAGGTTGTCGATCATGTCGACCGCATCCTCGTCGAGCAGCGTCCCCGCCGGGTAGAGCAGGTCCTGGGTCTCGGGATGCGGCATGTCGAGCGCGAGCACGCGGCCCAGAATCCGCTCCTTGAGCGCTTCCACGACCTCGCCGCCCTCCACCAGCGCCTTCATCGAGACGCCGTTCTGGGTCGCGCAGTCGTCCTCGGTGACCACCAGGTCCTGGGTGACGTCGACCAGGCGCCGCGTGAGATACCCCGAGTTGGCGGTCTTGAGCGCCGTGTCGGCGAGGCCCTTGCGCGCGCCGTGCGTGGAGATGAAGTACTGCAGCACGTTCAGGCCCTCGCGGAAGTTGGCGGTGATCGGCGTCTCGATGATCGAGCCGTCGGGCTTCGCCATGAGGCCCCGCATGCCGGCGAGCTGCCGGATCTGCGCGGCGGAGCCGCGCGCGCCGGAGTCGGCCATCATGTAGATCGAGTTGAACGCCTCCTGCTTCACCTTCTTGCCGTGGCGGTCGGAAGCGTCCTCGGTGCCGAGCTGCTCCATCATCACCTTGCCGACCTGCTCGCCGCAGCGCGACCAGATGTCGACCACCTTGTTGTAGCGCTCGCCGACCGTCACCAGGCCGGAGGTGTACTGCGATTCGATCTCCTTGACCTCGTTCTCGGCGGCCTGGATCAGCTCCTGCTTGGCGCCCGGGATGCGCATGTCGTGCACGCCGAACGAGATGCCGGCGCGCGTGGCGAAGGAAAAGCCCGCCTGCATCAGCTTGTCGGCGAAGATCACCGTCTCGCGCAGGCCGCAGCGCCGGAAGCCGGCGTTGATCAGGCGCGAGATCTCCTTCTTCTTCAGCGGCTTGTTGAGCAGCTCGAAGGACAGGCCGACGGGCAGAATTTCAGAGAGCAGCGCGCGGCCGACCGTCGTCTCGTAGCGCGTCACTTTTTCCTTGCGCTCGCCTTCCTCGCTGACCTCGATTTCCTTGATGCGCACCCACACCCTCGCGTGGAGGTCCGCCTGGCGCGACTCGTAGGCGCGCGACACCTCGGCGATGTTGGCGAAGCTCATGCCCTCGCCCCTGGCGCTGATGCGCTCGCGCGTGGCGTAGTACAGGCCCAGCACGATGTCCTGCGACGGCACGATGATCGGCTCGCCGTTGGCGGGCGAGAGCACGTTGTTCGAGGCGAGCATCAGGGTCCTCGCCTCCATCTGCGCCTCGAGCGACAGCGGCACGTGCACCGCCATCTGGTCGCCGTCGAAGTCGGCGTTGAAGGCGGCGCAGACCAGCGGGTGCAGCTGGATCGCCTTGCCCTCCACCAGCTGGGGCTCGAAGGCCTGGATGCCGAGGCGGTGCAGCGTAGGCGCGCGGTTCAGCATCACCGGGTGCTCGCGGATCACCTCCTCGAGGATGTCCCAGACCTCCGGGACCTCCTGCTCGACCAGGCGCTTGGCCGCCTTGATGGTCGTCGCCAGCCCGAGCAGCTCCAGCTTGTTGAAGATGAACGGCTTGAAGAGCTCGAGCGCCATCTTCTTGGGCAGGCCGCACTGGTGGAGCTTGAGCTGCGGGCCGACCACGATCACCGATCGCCCGGAGTAGTCGACGCGCTTGCCGAGCAGGTTCTGGCGGAAGCGCCCGCCCTTGCCCTTGATCATGTCGGCGAGCGACTTGAGCGGCCGCTTGTTGGCGCCGGTCATCGCCTTGCCGCGGCGGCCGTTGTCGAGCAGCGAATCGACCGCCTCCTGGAGCATGCGCTTCTCGTTCTTGACGATGATCTCGGGCGCCTTGAGCTCCAGCAGTCTTTTCAGCCTGTTGTTTCTATTGATGACTCTCCTGTAAAGATCATTCAGATCGGACGTCGCAAAGCGACCGCCGTCGAGAGGGACCAGCGGCCGCAGCTCGGGCGGCAGCACCGGCAGTACCTCCATGATCATCCAGTCGGGCTTGATGTTGGAGTTCTTGAACCCTTCCAGGACCTTCAGGCGCTTGGCGAGCTTCTTGATCTTGGCATCCGAGGTCGTCTCCTCGAGGTCCTTCCTCAGCACCTCGATCTCCTTCTTGATGTCGATCGCGCGCAGCAGCGCGCGCACGCCCTCGGCGCCCATCGCCGCCGAGAAATCGTCGCCGTACTCCTCGACCTTCGCGAGGTAGTCGTCTTCCGTCAGCAGCTGGCAGCGCTTGAGCGGCGTCAGGCCCGGGTCGGTCACGACGTAGGCCTCGAAGTACAGCACGCGCTCGATGTCGCGGAGCGTCATATCGAGGACCAGACCCAGCCGGGAAGGCAGCGACTTCAGGAACCAGATGTGGGCCACCGGCGAGGCGAGCTCGATGTGCCCCATCCTTTCGCGCCTGACCTTCGCCAGGGTCACCTCGACGCCGCACTTCTCGCAGATCACGCCGCGGTGCTTCAGGCGCTTGTACTTGCCGCACAGGCACTCGTAGTCCTTGATCGGCCCGAAGATCTTGGCGCAGAAGAGACCGTCTCTCTCCGGCTTGAAGGTCCTGTAGTTGATGGTCTCGGGCTTCTTCACCTCGCCGTAGGACCAGGAGCGGATCTTCTCGGGCGAGGCGAGCCCGATCTTGATCGCGTCGAACTCCTCGTCCTGCTGGACCTGCTTGAAGAGCTCCAGTAGCGCTTTCATCTCAGTATCTCTCCAGGTCGATGTCGATCCCGAGGGACCGGATCTCCTTCACCAGCACGTTGAACGACTCGGGCATCCCGGCGTCGATCTTGTGGTCGCCCTTGACGATGTTCTCGTACACCTTGGTGCGGCCGTTGATGTCGTCGGACTTGACCGTGAGCATCTCCTGCAGCGTGTACGAGGCGCCGTAGGCTTCCAGCGCCCAGACCTCCATCTCGCCGAAGCGCTGGCCGCCGAACTGCGCCTTGCCGCCGAGCGGCTGCTGCGTGACGAGCGAGTACGGGCCCGTCGAGCGCGCGTGCATCTTGTCGTCCACCAGGTGGTGCAGCTTCAGCACGTGCATGTAGCCCACCGTCACCGGGCGATCGAAGGCCTCGCCCGAGCGCCCGTCGTGGAGCGTGAGCTGGCCCGAGACCGGCAGCCCCGCGAGCTCGAGCATGGTGTTGATCTCCGACTCGGCGGCGCCGTCGAACACCGGGGTCGCGAAAGGCACGCCTTCCCTGAGGTTGGCGGCAAGCTGCATCACTTCCTCGTCGCCGAGCTTCGAGATCTCCTCCTCGCGGCCGCTCGCGTTGTAGATGCGCTCGACCAGCTTCCTCAACTCGGCGGCCTTGGCCTGCGCCTTGAGCAGCTCGCCGATCTTCAGCCCCAGGCCCTTCGCCGCCCAGCCGAGGTGGACCTCGAGGATCTGGCCGACGTTCATGCGCGAGGGCACGCCGAGCGGGTTGAGCACGAGGTCCACCGGCGTGCCGTCGGCCGTGTGCGGCATGTCCTCGACCGGCACGATCTTGGAGATCACGCCCTTGTTGCCGTGGCGGCCGGCCATCTTGTCGCCCGGCTGCAGCCGCCGCTTGACCGCGACGTAGACCTTGACCATCTTGAGGACCCCGGGCGGGAGCTCGTCGCCCTGCGTGAGCTTCTTCCTCTTCGCCTCGAACATGGCGTCGAACTCCTTGCGCTTCTGCGCGATCGAGTCCTTCAGCCCCTCGAGCTGCGCCGCGGCTTCCTCGTTGGCGAGGCGGATGTCGAACCAGTCGTACTTCTCCAGCGTCTCGAGGTAGCCCTTCGAGATCTTGGTGCCCTTGGCAAGGCGCTTCGGACCGCCGTTCGCGGTCTTGCCGGTGAGCAGGCGCTCGAGGCGCTCGAAGGTGTCGGCCTCGACGATGCGCATCTGGTCGGCGAGGTCGGTCTTGTAGCGCTTGAGCTCCTCCTCGATGATGCTCTGGCTCCGCTTGTCGCGCTCGATGCCTTCGCGCGTGAAGACCTGCACGTCGATCACGCACCCCGAGATGCCCGAGGGCACCCGCAAGGAGGTGTCCTTCACGTCGCTTGCCTTTTCCCCGAAGATCGCACGCAGGAGCTTTTCCTCGGGAGTGAGCTGGGTCTCGCCTTTCGGCGTCACCTTGCCCACCAGCACGTCGCCCGCCTCGACTTCCGCCCCGATATAGACGATCCCGGACTCGTCCAGGCGCGACAGCTGCGCCTCCGACAGGTTGGAGATGTCGCGCGTGATCTCCTCGGGCCCGAGCTTGGTGTCGCGCGCGACCACCGTCAGCTCCTCGATGTGGATCGAGGTGAAGCGCTCGTCCGCCACCACGCGCTCCGAGATCAGGATCGAGTCCTCGAAGTTGTAGCCGTTCCAGGGCATGAACGCGACCAGCATGTTCTGGCCGAGCGCGAGCTCGCCCAGGTCCGTGGAGGCGCCGTCGGCGATGACGTCGCCCTTGGCGATCCGCTCGCCCGGCCGCACCACCGCGCGCTGGTTGATGTTGGTGTTCTGGTTGGAGCGCGTGTACTTGGTGAGCTTGTAGATGTCCACGCCGACGTCGCCCGGCAGCGTCTCGTCGTCGTTGACGCGCACCACGATGCGGTTCGCGTCGACATAGTCCACCACGCCGCCGCGCAGCGCGATGACGCAGGTGCCGGAGTCCACCGCCGCGGTGCGCTCGACGCCGGTGCCCACCAGCGGCTTCTCGGGCCTGAGGCACGGCACCGCCTGGCGCTGCATGTTGGAGCCCATCAGCGCGCGGTTGGCGTCGTCGTGCTCGAGAAACGGGATGAGCGAGGCCGCCACCGACACGATCTGCGAGGGCGCGACGTCCATGTACTGCACGTCCTCGGGTGCCTTCAGCTCGAACTCGTTCTTGAAGCGGCAGGACACCAGCGTGTCGGTGAGCTTGCCGGACCGGTCGATCGCGGCGTTCGCCTGCGCGATCACGTAGTTGCCTTCCTCGATCGCCGACAGGAACTCGATCTGGTCGGTGACCTTGCCGTCCTTCACCTTGCGGTAGGGCGTCTCGAGGAACCCGTACTTGTTGGTGCGCGCATACAGCGCGAGCGAGTTGATCAGGCCGATGTTCGGGCCTTCCGGCGTCTCGATCGGGCACACCCTGCCGTAGTGAGTCGGGTGGACATCCCGCACTTCAAATCCGGCTCTTTCTCTGGTGAGCCCCCCAGGTCCCAGTGCGGAAACCCTTCTCTTATGGGTAATTTCCGAAAGCGGGTTCGTCTGGTCCATGAACTGCGAGAGCTGCGAGGAGCCGAAGAACTCCTTGATCGCCGCCGAGATGGGCTTGGCGTTGATCAGGTCGTGCGGCATGAGGTTTTCCGACTCGGCCTGCGAGAGCCGCTCCTTCACCGCCCTCTCGACCCTGACGAGGCCGGCGCGGAACTGGTTCTCGGCGAGCTCGCCCACCGAGCGCACGCGGCGGTTGCCCAGGTGATCGATGTCGTCGATCTCGCCGCGGCCGTTGCGCAGCTCGACGAGGATCCGGATCACCTCGACGATGTCCTTCGGGCTGAGCGTGAAGCGCGGCTCGACCTTCGCCTCGAGCTTCTGCCGGTCGACCCCCTTCGCCTTGAGATCGTGGTACATCTTCTCGGCGACGCCCTGCGCCTCGGCCTCGGTGGCGACGCCTTCCAGGCTCACCTTGCCGAGCGACAGCTCGGGCGCGTTCCTGAAGTAGGCGCGCAGCTCGGCCTCGATCTCCTTGGGCAGCGCGACGTTCTTCAGCCGCAGCTGCCAGCTCGACTCGCTCGCGACGCCGATGCGGCGGTTGAACTTCATGCGGCCGACCGCCGAGAGGTCGTAGCGCTCCTCGGCGAAGAACAGCCCGTTGAACAGCGTCTCGACCGCGTCCTCCGTGGGCGGCTCGCCCGGGCGCATCATGCGGTAGATCGCGACGCGCGCCGCGGTGCGGTCCGTGGTCTCGTCGGCGCGCAGCGTCTGCGAGACGTACGGGCCCTGGTCGAGGTCGTTGGTGAACAGCGTCTGCACCTTGCCGATCCTGGCCTCGCGCAGCTTCGCCAGCAGCACCTCGGTGACCTCCTCGTTGGCGTTGGCGATGATCTCGCCGGTGTCGGGATTCACGATGTTGTGCGCGAGCGTGCGCCCGACGATGAACTCGTCGGGGGCGTCGATCTTCCTGATCCCGGCCGCCTCCATGTCGCGGATGTGCTTGACCGTGATGCGCTTGTCCTTGGCGACGATCGTCTTGCCCTGCTTGTCGTTGATGTCGAAGCGCGCCACCTCGCCGCGCAGCCGCTCCGGGACGATCTCGAACTGCACCCCGCTTTCCGAGACGTGAAAGGTGTCGAAGGCGAAGAACTCCTTCAGGATCCTCTCGGGCGTGTAGCCGAGCGCCTTGAGCAGGATCGTGACCGGCATCTTGCGCCGGCGGTCGACGCGGAAAAACACGATGTCCTTCGGGTCGAACTCGAAGTCGAGCCAGGAGCCGCGGTACGGGATCACGCGCGCCGAGAAGAGCAGCTTCCCGGAACTGTGCGTCTTGCCGCGGTCGTGCTCGAAGAACACGCCCGGCGAGCGGTGCAGCTGCGACACGATCACCCGCTCGGTGCCGTTGATGATGAACGAGCCCGTGGTAGTCATGAGCGGGATCTCGCCCATGTAGACCTCCTGCTCCTTCACCTCCTTGGGCGTGGGCTTGGGCGCCTCCTTGTCCATGATCACCAGGCGCACCTTGGCCCTGAGCGGGCTCGCGTAGGTGAGGCCGCGCTGCTGGCATTCCTTGACGTCGAACGGCGGCTCGCCGAGCTGGAAGCTGACGAACTCCAGCCGCGCGTTGCCCGAATGCGAGGTGATCGGGAAGATCGAGCTGAACGCCGCCTGCAGGCCCTCGTTCCTGCGCGCCTCCGGCGCGACGTGCGCCTGCAGGAACGCGGTATAGGACTCGAGCTGCGTCGCGAGCAGGAACGGCACGCTCTGCACCGTCGCGCGCTTGGCGAAACTCTTGCGGATGCGTTTACGCTCGGTCAGGGAGTAGGTCATGCAGGCTCCTAAGCCTTTGAATTCCTATGAATACGAACCCCGGGAAGGGTGGTGAGACCCTGCCCGGGGTGCCGAAGTTCCACTACTTGATCTCGACCTTGGCGCCCGCGTCGGCGAGCTTCTTCGCCACGGCATCGGCATCGGCCTTCGAGATGCCTTCCTTCACCGGCTTGGGCGCCCCGTCGACCAGGTCCTTGGCCTCCTTCAGCCCCAGGCTCGTCACCTCGCGCACCGCCTTGATGACGTTGACCTTGTTCTCGCCGACCGCGGTGAGCACGACCGTGAACTCGGTCTTCTCCTCCGCCGCCGCCGCGCCCGCAGCCGCGCCGCCCGCGGCCGGCGCCGCCACCGCGACCGCCGCGGCCGCCGACACGCCGAACTTCTCTTCCATGTCCTTGATGAGCTGCGAGAGCTCGAGGACCGTCATCTTCGAGATTGCTTCCAGAATCTGCGCTCGTTCCATTTCCTTTTCTCCTGACTGAATTGGTTCCTGATTAAGCGGTCTTGGCGTCGCGAACCGCCGCCAGAGTCCTGACGAACTTGCCCGGCACCTCGTTCAGCGTGCGCACCAGCTTGGCGAGCGGCGCCTGCAGCGTGCCGACCAGCCTGGCGAGCAGCTCCTCCCGGCCCGGCAGGATGGCGAGCGCCCTGACGTCCGCGACGGACATCAGGACGTTCGGCATCGCGCCGCCCCGGATCACGAACCGCTCGTGATCCTTGGCGAACGCCGCGAGCACCTTGGCGCCGGCCACCGGATCTGTCGCGATGCCGTACATCAGCGGCCCGGCCATCTGCCCGGAGAGCTTCTCGAACGGCGTGCCCTTCACCGCGCGCCGCGCGAGCGTGTTCTTCAGCACCCGCAGATAGAGCCCGGACTTGCGCGCCTTGGCGCGCAGATCGGTCACCGCGCCGACGTCGAGGCCGCGGTATTCCGCGACGATCACCGCCTGCGCGTCGCCGAGCTGTGCCGCCACCTCGCTCACGACCGCCTGCTTTTCTTCAAGATTGAGACCCAAGGTCTGCCTCCTTTCCTGCATTGAAAAAGCGGCGACCCCGAATCCTCAGGAACGCCGTCTGCGTAGGATGAAGCGCGATTAAGCCCGTACCGGCGCTCCTACGGTCTTTGACAGCCTGTTGCAACTGCAACGTCAAAGTCATTGCTGTGCCGACAGCGTGGCGGGATCGACCTTGACTCCCATCCCCATCGTGCTCGACACCGATACCTTTTTCAGGAAGATTCCTTTCGTATGCGCGGGCTTGGCGCGGTTGAGCGCCTCGAGCAGCGCGCCGAGGTTGTCGCGCAGCTGCTCCGGCGTGAACGAGGCGCGCCCGATCGTGCATTGCACGATCCCGGTCTTGTCGGCGCGGAACTGCACCTGCCCGCCCTTCGCGTTCTTCACCGCCGCGGCGACGTCCGGCGTCACGGTCCCGACCTTGGGGTTGGGCATCAGGCCGCGCGGCCCCAGGATCTGGCCGAGCTGCCCCACCACGCGCATGGCGTCGGGCGCCGCGATGACGACGTCGAACTCCATCTTGCCCGCCTTGACCTGCTCGGCGAGGTCCTCCATGCCCACGAGCTCGGCGCCCGCGGCTTTCGCCGCCTGCGCCTTGTCGCCCTGCGCGAAAACGGCGACGCGCACCTTCTTTCCGGTGCCCGCCGGCAGCACCACCGAGCCGCGCACCGTCTGGTCGGACTTCTTGGCGTCGATGCCGAGGTTGACCGCGACGTCGATCGACTCGTCGAACTTGGCGGTGGCCGTCTCCTTGACGAGCTTCATGGCTTCCAGCGCCGCGTACGCCTTGGCCCGGTCCACCTTGCCGGCGATCGCCTTCCTGCGCTTCGAGAGCGTGCTCATCTACATGCCCTCCACGATGATGCCCATCGAGCGCGCGCTGCCCGCGACCGTGCGCATCGCGGCCTCGAGGCTGGCGGCGTTCAGATCGGGCATCTTCGTGCGCGCGATTTCCTCGACCTGCTTCTTCGTGATCTTGCCGACCTTGTCGGTGTGCGGCCGCGCGCTGCCGGACTCGATGCCGGCGGCCTTCTTGATCAGCACCGTGGTCGGCGGCGTCTTGATGACGAAGCTGAAGCTCTTGTCGGCGTAGGCCGTGATGACCACGGGCAGCGGCAGGCCGGGCTCGACCTTCTGCGTCTGCGCGTTGAACGCCTTGCAGAACTCCATGATGTTGAGCCCGCGCTGGCCGAGCGCCGGCCCGATGGGCGGCGCGGGGTTGGCCTTGCCCGCGGGCACCTGCAGCTTGATGAAACCGACGATTTTCTTTGCCACGCTTTCGCTCCTAATGTGGGTTCAGACGAGACGTAAGGTCTCTCCCCGGATCGCTACGCCTTCTCAACCTGCCCAAACTCCAATTCGACGGGAGTCGAACGGCCGAAAATCGTCACCGCGACGCGCAGGCGGCTCTTCTCGTAGTTCACGTCCTCCACCGTGCCCTGAAAGTCGGTGAACGGGCCGTCCTTGACGCGCACCATCTCGCCGTTCTCGAACAGCACCTTGGGCTTGGGCTTCTCCACGCCCTCGCGCATCTGCTGCATGATGGCGTTGACCTCCTTCTCGGAGATCGGGGTGGGCCGCATCGCGGTGCCGCCGACAAAGCCGGTGACCTTGTTGGTGTTCTTCACCAGGTGCCAGGTGTCGTCGTTCATCTCCATCTCGACCAGCACGTAGCCCGGGAAGAACTTGCGCTCCGACATGTGCTTCTGCCCGCCCTTCATCTCGACGACTTCCTCGACCGGCACCAGGATGCGGCCGAACTTGTCCTTCATCCCGGCGCGGTTGATGCGGTCCTCGAGCGCGCGCTGCACCGACTTCTCGAACCCCGAGTAGGCGTGCACCACGTACCAGCGCTTGCCTGCCTGTGCCTGTGCCGTCATGTCTTCTTCCATCCGAGGATCAGGTCGTAGAGCACCCACTCGAGGGTCTTGTCGCTGACCCACAGGAACACCGCCATCACCACCACGAAGGCGAACACCGCGGCCGTGGTCTGCACCGTCTCCTTGCGCGTCGGCCAGACCACCTTCTTCACTTCCAACAGCGCTTCGCGCCCGAAGACGACGAAGTCGCGCCCGGCAGCGCTGGTCCACGCCACCGCCGCCCCCGCGGCGATGCCGCCGATCACCGCCAGGATGCGCAGCAGGATGTTGCTCGCCGAGAGCCAGTAATAGCCGACGATGCCGGCGGCGACGAGCGCCGCGGCAGCCGCGAGCTTGATCTTGTCCGCGATGGTTTCCATTTCAGTCAGTGGCAGGGGCAGAGGGAATCGAACCCCCAACCTTCGGTTTTGGAGACCGACGCTCTGCCAGTTGAGCTATGCCCCTTCTTCTCCGGCACCTTATTCGATCACCTTCGCCACGACGCCCGCGCCGACGGTCTTGCCGCCCTCGCGGATCGCGAAGCGCAGCCCCTGCTCCATCGCCACCGGCGTGATCAGCGTCACCACCATCTTCACGTTATCCCCCGGCATCACCATCTCGGTGC